>CALDHX010000049.1 GCA_937901525.1 uncultured Bacteroidales bacterium | reverse complement strand
ATTCGTCTTGTGAAAGGAATGTAGATGAAATTTCAAACCATTTGTATGATTCAAAACCACTCGGAGCTGCTGCAATTGTTACTGTGTCGCCATTTCCTGCACAACCTGGCGCACTAATCAATGCTGGTTCCGCTTTTGCTGTAAAATATCCATATCCTCCGTGTGCTGTTGGCGAGCAGTCTCCTAATCTTACTCTTATAGTTACTTTATCTCCAACATATTTTGCAAGATTGATTTTGATTTGTTGCCAATTACTCCATATCCAACCTGAGTTTACAGCTGAGGTATGCCAAAGTGTTGGTTCTAATGATGGTAATTGTGCAGTAGATGTCTTTTCAAAAAATGCACAAGGGTCAACTAATTCCTCTAACATATTACCATTGTCTGGTGAATGCCTCATTACATCTATTTGGAAAGTAGGATTTTGATACCCTGTATGAGTTGGAGCTTCCAAAACCATCGCATACATAAAGGTAAGCAAACAATTTTCTAAGTTTACTTCCATTGTGTATTGAAGTTGTGAGCAATCAGCCCCTCCTTCTTCGTTATTGATTTGAGAAGCGTGAGTAAATCCTTCTGGAACGCGTGGTAGTTGTCCTGCTGAATAGGAATCCGTTCCGTTATTATAGACTATAAAAAATCTACCTCCTTCATCTGAGGCTAATGAAGGGTCCACCCAAGTGGAAGTCCAATTAAATATAGGCTGAGAACTTGATCCATCATAATTTCCTGTCTTTCCTATCCAATTTAAATACCCTCCTGTTGAAAAATCCAAGTTATGCCCTGTTGGAACTTGGGCTTGAAGGTTTAAACCAAACAATACAGATAGAATAATTACTATCGTTTTCTTTGTGTTTTTGATTATATTTTTCATCTCTTTATTTAAAAAAATTATTCCTTTGAATTAAAAAATTATTCCTTTGTTCTATGACACTATTTTTGTACTTTTTGTTTTCTTAATTTAGCTTTATTTGCGTAATTCCTTCACCTCCGAATTCCACTGCTGCTGCCTTGTAGCTTTCTACTTCAGAATTTTCCTTCAAATAATTCCTTATTACCGTTTTTAATATACCATCTCCTTTGCCATGCAAAATTGAAAGCTCTCTTTCTCCAAGTAGTCGTGCTTGGTCTATGTGTTTTGAAAGCTTATCAAGAGCTTCGTCTGCCCTACAACCTCTTAAATCTAATTGATAGCTGAATTTGGCTCTTATTGCATTTATATCTTCAAATATCGTATTAATTGCTAAATTTTTTGTTTTTACGTTTTTTTTGTTTTTTTGTTGCTTTAAATAAATTTGTTTATTTACTTTTTTTACTTTCGTAACAGGAATACTTAACAACATCTCTCCACATTCTACTTCTACCTTATTGCGTCTTATTTCTTTTACAAAAGCGTAATTATTTCCATTTTCCAACAATACAACATCACCTACTGATAATGAAGAAGAGTCAAATGGTATATTTGTATGAGGATTTTCTATTTGTTCTACAACTTGTAATTCTGGTTCTAATTCTTGTAAATCTTTTTCTATCGTTTTAACCTCTTGTTGTAAGTCTTGACGAAGTTTTTGAGTAGTTTGTTTTTCAGCCTTGGCAGTTTTTATTTTTTCTATTGTGTTTTCTATTTGTTTATTCGCGCCTTGTAATATCTCTTTTGCTTGAGCTTTTGCTTGATATATGATTTCTTTTTCCTTTTGTTTAATTTCTGCAAGTTTTGCATTATATTGATTTACCAAATCGTTCAGCAAATCATCTTGAAGCTTTATTACCTCTTGTTTTTGTTTAATCTCTAATTTATCTACTTCTAATTGTTGAAGGCTTTGTTCAAAATTCATAAAACCTTGTCCTATTTTATTTGAAGCAGACTCTATTATTTTTGAAGATAAGCCTATAGTTTTTGCTATTTCAAATGCAAAACTACTTCCCGGTTTACCTATTGAAAGTTGGAAAAGAGGTTTCATATTTGTTGTATCAAAAAGCATAGCTCCGTTTATTATAGTTTCGTGTTTTTCAGCCAAGAGTTTTAGATTTGAATAGTGAGTTGTAACTATTCCGTATGCCCCTTTTGCTTCTAAATCTTCTAATACAGCCTCTGCAATAGCTCCACCTATACTTGGATCTGTACCTGTACCACACTCATCTATAAGAAACAAACATTTCTCATCAGCCTTTTCGGTTAAATTCTTCATATTTAAAAGGTGAGATGAATATGTACTTAAATCATTCTCTATACTTTGTTCATCTCCCATATCAATAAAAATTCTATCGAATAATATTACCTCAGAAGTCTGCTTCATCGGAACTAAAATTCCACATTGCAACATATATTGTAATAGTCCTACTGTCTTTAAGCAAACAGATTTTCCACCAGCATTAGGTCCTGAAATTATAAGTATTCGATTTTTTTCGTTAAGTTCTATTTTTAATGGGACGATTTCTTTGTGATTTATCTTTAAAGCCTCTTCCAACAACGGATGTCGTGCCTCATACCAAATAAACTCTTTACTTTCCGTTTTTAATATAGGTTTTCCTGCCTTTATTTTGTGAGCATATTTTGCTTTTGCAGCAATAAAATCTATTCGAATAAGAAATTTATACGCAAGAAGCAACGTATCAATAAATGGTCTTAATGTTTCGGTAAAATGAGTTAATATCCTTACAATCTCTCTTGCTTGTGCAAATTCTAATTCTCTTAATTCGTTATTCAATTCCACAACCTCTGCTGGTTCAATATATGAGGTTTGTCCTGTAGAAGACTCATCATGAACAAAACCTTGTAGTCTTCTTTTGTTTGCAGAAGTAATCGGAATAACAGGTCGTCCATTCCTTATTGTAAGTTCCGCATCGGTTGGGGTCCAACCTTGTTGTTTTGAGTGATTTAATAATTTTCTTATTCGTTTTTCCACTTCCGATTGTTTTCTTCGTATACTTACTCTTATCACATACAGTTCATCGGAAGCATTATCTAATATTTCTCCGTCATCTGATAAAATAGATTTACAATTTCTTAATATTTCTTCATCTATTTCTATATTCTGACTTAACGAAGCAAGCAAAGGCAGATTTTCCTGCTGATGAGAAAGAAATTTTATCCAAGAATTAATAGTTTTTAGTGAACGCCATAAATCAAAAAGAGCCATTTGTGAAATAAATGTACCTGGAAGTTTTATCCTTACCAATTCTTCACTCATATCAAAGTAGTCCTCTGCGGGATATTGTTTATTTGACATTATTATGCCAAGAAATTCTTCTACTAACCCCAACTCTCTTTCAATAAAATTCTTGGAATGATTGAATTTTATCTTATCTACAATACTCTTAGCCGAGGAAGATATGCAATAGTCCTTAATTGATTGTAGTATTTGTTCAAATTCTAATTTTTCTTCAAGTTTATTCTTCCTTTTCATCTTGCTCCTTACTGCAAAGTTCTAACCACCTAAACTCTTTTTGCTCAATTTCTTCAAGCAACGTTTGATATTCTTGCGTTATTTCTATAAGAGATTCATTTATTAGTTCCCCTGAGGAAAGTAATTTTTCAATATCTTTTTTACGAACCTCCATTTTGGGTAACAAATCTTCTATTTCTTCTTTTTCTTTCTGTTCTTTATATGTTAGTTTTACCTTGTTTCTACTTTCTTTCTTTTTAATTAATGTAGGTTTTTCTTTTTTATCTTCTATAAGTCGTTGCTGTTTTTGATTTTCTTTTTCCTTTATGAGATAATCCGTATAATTACCCGGAAACTCTTTTATCTTTCCCTCTTTATTAAAAACAAACAATTGCGAAACTATCCTATCTAAAAAATGCCTATCATGAGAAACTATCATCAAACAGCCTTGATACTGCTCTAAGAAAGTTTCTAATTTCATTTGAGTATGAATATCCAGATCATTTGTCGGTTCATCAAGTATGAGAAAATTTGGATTTGCCATTAAAATACAAAGAAGATTTAGCAATCTCTTTTCTCCACCTGAAAGATTTCCATAATGAGTATGTTGTTTGTAGGGAGGAATTCCAAAATGAGTGAGATATTGACTTGCTCCCATTGAAGTACCATCTGCTAAAAGTATATTTTCACTTATTTTCTTTACTATATCAATAACTTTCGTATCTGGCTTTTCCTCTAATGGATTTTGAGTATAATAACCTATTTTTATAGTTTGTCCAAGTGTTACTTTACCAGAATCAGGCTTAATTTTTTCTGTTATTATATCAAGTAATGTAGTCTTTCCACTACCATTCTTCCCTATTATTCCTATTTTATCTCCCTTTTTGTAAATATGAGAAAAATCGTCTATTATTTTTCTCTCTCCAAAAGACTTATTTATATTATTTATCTCCAATATTTTTCCGCCAATCCTTTGCGCTTTAACAGTTAATTCAGCATATTTTGTAACATTTACATTAGATACAGTTTCTTTTAATTCATTAAATGCCTCTATTCTTGCACGCGATTTAGTACCTCTTGCTTGAGGCATTCGGCGTATCCATTCTAATTCTTTTTTATATAGATTCTTTGCTTTTGCCAATGAGGCTGATTCTTGTTGTTGTCGCTGTGCTTTCTTTTCTAAATAATAATCAAACTTACCTTCATACTTACAAATTTGTCCTTTCTCCAATTCATATATTTCAGTACTAACTTTATCAATAAAGTATCTATCGTGAGAAACAAATAATATCGTTTGATTTGCTGTTGAAAGATATTCTTCTAACCACTCTATCATTTCTATATCCAAATGATTAGTTGGCTCATCTAAAAGCAAAACCTCACTTTTGCTTATCAATACCGCACAAAGCGCTACTTTCTTTTTCTCTCCACCTGAAAGAGTTGATACATTTTTTGTTAAGTCTGTTATATTTAGTTTACCTAATATTTCCTTTATTTGGCTTTCGTAATTCCACGCATTTTGACAATCCATTTCTAACATAGCATCACTCAATTCCTTTTCTGTGTTTTCATCTGAAAATTTAGTGCTATTTAGAAGAGCTTGTTCATAACGCTTAACCGTTTTCATCAAAGGCGTTGGAGAATTAAACAAAACATCTATGATTGATGCATTTTCAGTTTGCAAGGGGTGTTGTTCAAGATAAGAAACAGCAATTGACTTTCTAAAAGAAACACTTCCATTATCCGGAGTTTCTCTATTTGCAATTATTTTCATTAAAGTACTTTTTCCACTACCATTTTCGGCAACAAGAGCTATTTTTTGCCCTTTGTTTATACCGAAACCAACTGAGGAAAAAAGTTCTTTCTCTCCATAACTTTTACTTACATTTTCTATTGTTATGTAATTTTCTGCCATTCCTAATCTTGTTTAAAAGAAGATGGTATATTAAAAGGATATTGCTGAGTCTTATCATATTCTAATCCCTCTTGCAAAAGATTAAATATGTGCTTAGATTTATTTAAAATTGCCTCTATTTTAAAACGCTGCATCTTCTCTCCTTCATAGCTTTTTTCTACATTTACTTCTATTGAAGGAGATGTTTTTATTTTGAGTTGCTTTTCAAAAGGTATTGTATCTAATATCAATTGCTCCAAGAATACATTATCTAACTCATTATTCAAAAGATTATACACCTCTTTTTTACTGCGTTTGTAAATTTGCTTATTAATTTTGTCCATTACAAACAAACTATCCTTTGTTATCAAAGCCCTTCCCGCCTCCATAGAAAACGCACTCACGCTAAACCACAAAATAGAATCGTGTTTTGCTCTAATTTGCACCTTAAAAGGAATACCATTATAAGATCCCTGGTAACGAGAAGTAAAACTTGAATATTTATTCTCAACCTTGGATTCTTCTTGCTTTACTTTCTTTATCGTACTACAAGAAGTTACAAAAAACAAAGCAAAAATCAATAAAATAGGTTTTATAAGAGGTAACTTCATCTATGATAAAAGTTGTTTAACCAAAGTAGATACAAGTTTATTGTCGGCTCTTCCTGCAAATGTTTTTTGAGCCTGTCCCATTACTTTGCCCATATCTTTCACTGAAGTAGCATTTACTTCTGCTATTATTTGCTTTAAAGTGTCTTCTATCTCTTCTTGACTTAATTGTTCTGGAAGATATGCCTCAATTATCCCTTGTTGATAAAATTCTTCCTCATAAAGATCTTCTCTTCCTTGTTCTTTGTAAAGCGATGCTGATTCTTTTCTTTGTTTTACCAAGCGTTGCAAAAGAGCAATCTCATCTTCCTGAGTTATTTCCTTACCTGTACCATTGGTTTTTAATAATAAAAGTGCTGATTTCACTGCACGCAATGCTTCTAATTTTCTTTTATCTTTGGCTAACATAGAAGCTTTGATGTCAGCGTTTATTTTTTCTTCTAATGTCATTGTTTTATATTTTTTATTCGTTTACTAAAATTTCGTCTAAATTATTTTTTATCATTTCTTTAAGAGCTTTGATAATTTTAATATTGTTTATCTCCACTCCTTCCAATATTTTTCTGATTTGTTTTGTATCAAAAAAATATTCTCCTTTATCTGTTATGTGTTTATATTTTACGTTAATGTTTTCTTTCATTGTTGCACACATAACAATCACCTCTTCAATTTCTCCTAATGGAGGTCGGTCAATATTATTGTGAGCAAACCAAAACCTAACCTTTGTTCCTTTTCCATAAAAGCTTTCTATCTCTAAGTCGCCCTTGCATTGCTGAACCTTTTGCTTTGTTAGAGCTAAGCCTAAGCCAACTTTGCGTGTAGAACGACTTGTAAAAAACGCATCGGTTACCTTTTCTATATCTTCTTGCCTTATTCCTTTGCCATCATCCTTTACCTCAAAATAGTAAATATTCTCTTTTTTGCTGTCTTTTACTATTATTTCAATATTATTTGCTCCATAAAAAACAGAGTTTGATAATATCTCAAAAAGATGTAGCGAAAGAGTTCTCATTTTTCTTTACTTTCTTGAAAAAAAGCATACAATTTCCCAACCAAATCAAAGGTATTTTCATCTGAAGCTAAAAGAACTATTCTTTCTTCATCAGCTTTTTGAATTGTTTTTTCGTTTGGCTCCAATCCTTTAACTAAAACAATAGCCGATAAGCTTTTTAATTGCGCAATTGCAACTATATTTTTATGAGTTTGCAGGGTTATCCAAATTTGATTAGGCTTTGCATCCGCTAAAACATCGCTTAATAAATCAGAAACATAACCACCTTCAACATCTTTATTTAAATTATCTTTACAAGTAAAGACTTTCAGGTTTAAAACTTGGATTAGCTCCTGCAAATTCATCTATTGAAACTTTTGTTGAATTTCTTTTTTCAAATAATCTTGTGCTAACTCTATTTGACTTTCCTTTCCTGCCAACAATTCAAACAATGTTCCCGCAAAAGCAGTAGGTGTTAATTGTTCATCTTTGCTTTTTGGTTGTATTGAGTTGATTGTATTTATCATATCTTCTTTTGCGTTTTTGATATAAACCCAAGCTTGTTCAGAAATATAAAGCTGTTGTGAAAGGTTGTGTTCAAATTCATCTCTTATGTTTTGAATCATTACATCTTTTAAGAGCTGAGTTGTCATTCCTGCTTGAAAACATCTTAACACTAAATTATTAGGAGTCATTCTTTCCAAAAACAACACCAAACGCTCGTATGCTTGAAGTTGAATTGGAGTAACAACTTTTCTTACTTCGCTTTCTTGAATTTTTTGTATTTCAAGAATTGTTTTCTTTTGTTCATTTTCTACAAAAGTCTTAACTGTTGAGTTGTTTTGGTAAAGAAATACTATAAGTATAACAACTAAGGCAACAATAATTAAGATAAATACTAATAATTCTGACATATCTCTTTTTTTATTTTTTAATCAAGTTTTAAAACTGCAAGGAATGCCGATTGAGGAACCTCAACATTTCCTACTTGACGCATTCTCTTCTTTCCTTCTTTTTGTTTTTCTAACAATTTTCTTTTACGAGAAATATCTCCTCCATAACATTTTGCTGTTACGTCTTTTCTTACCGCTTTTACTGTTTCTCTTGCGATAATTTTTGAACCTATTGCTGCTTGCACAGCTATATCAAATTGTTGTCTTGGTATGAGTTCTTTTAATTTCTCACACATTCTTCTTCCCAAAGGATAAGCATTATCAAAGTGAGTCAGAGTAGATAAAGCATCAACTCCATCTCCATTTAGAAGAATCTCTAATTTCACCAATTTTGAACGTTGAAATCCACAAGGATGATAATCAAAAGAAGCATAACCTTTTGAAATTGATTTGAGTTTATCATAAAAATCAAACACAACCTCACCAAGAGGCAACTCAAATGTTATTTCCACTCTATCGGTTGAAATATAATGTTGATTTTTCAATATACCTCTCTTATCAATACAAAGAGTCATAACCGGACCAATAAACTCTGTCTTTGTTATAATAGAAGCATGTATATAAGGTTCTTCAATATAATCTATATAATTAGGCTCTGGCAATCCAGAAGGATTATAAACATCAATTACTTCTCCTTTTGTTGTATAAACTTTATAGTTTACGTTTGGTACAGTAGTAATAACGTCCATATTAAACTCTCTTGTCAAACGCTCTTGTATGATTTCCATGTGCAAAAGGCCTAAGAAACCACAACGGAAGCCGAATCCTAAGGCCAAAGAGCTTTCTGGCTCAAAAGTAAGTGAAGCATCGTTAAGTTGAAGCTTCTCAATGCAAGCTCTTAACTCTTCATAATCGTCTGAATCCACAGGATAAATTCCTGCAAACACCATTGGTTTCACATTTTCAAAGCCCTCAATTGCCTTTTCGCAAGGATTTAAAACAGAAGTGATAGTATCTCCAACCTTTACTTCGGAAGAAGTTTTAATTCCCGAAATAATATAACCAACATCTCCACAAGAAAGAGTTTGTCGTGGTATCAATTTTAAGCCTAAAACACCTATTTCATCTGCAATATATTCTTTTCCTGTGTTTACGAACTTAACCTTTTCTCCTTTTCTAATACTTCCGTTCATTATTCTAAAATAAGAGATAATTCCTCTAAAAGAATTGAAAACAGAGTCAAAGATTAAAGCTTGCAAAGGAGCCTCTGGATCTCCCTTTGGTGCAGGAATCGTTTTAATAATTCTTTCCAAAATAGTTTCTATTCCCATTCCTGTCTTACCACTTGCAGGAATAATATCCTCAAGCTTACAACCAATCAAATCAACTATTTGATCCGTTACCTCTTCTGGCATTGCAGCAGGCAAATCCATTTTGTTTAGAATAGGAATTATTTCCAAATCATTATCTATTGCTTGATAAAGGTTTGAAATTGTTTGAGCTTGTATTCCCTGAGTAGCATCTACAATAAGCAAAGCACCTTCGCAGGCAGCAATTGAACGAGAAACCTCATAAGAAAAGTCAACGTGGCCCGGAGTATCTATCAAATTAAGCACATAATCCTCACCTTCAAACCTATAATTCATTTGAATAGCATGGCTTTTTATGGTAATTCCCCTCTCTTTCTCCAAATCCATATCGTCCAACACCTGAGCTTCCATATCCCTTTGCGAGATAGTGTTTGTAAACTCTAACAATCTATCTGCCAATGTACTTTTACCGTGGTCAATATGAGCTATTATACAAAAATTTCTAATATTTTTCATCTATTACACTATTACACATCTTGGCAAAAATACAAAAAAAACGCAATTTAACGAAAAACAAAGCATAATTAAATAAATAACAAATCAAAGAAAAATTATTCTGCTTTAAAAAAAATGAATTATCTTTGACGTTCAAAACAAGAAAAACTAAATGAAAAAAGGCATTGTAATAAAGACAACAGGTAGCAATTATATTGTTAGAGACGAGCAAGGAAATCAAGAAAATTGCTACATAAAAGGAAAGTTTAAAATCAGCGGAATCAAATCTACAAACCCTATTGCCGTAGGAGACAGAGTAGAATACATACCTGAGAGCGAAACCTCACAAGGATTGATTTGCAAAATAGAGCCTCGCAAAAACTATATCATAAGAAAATCGGCAAAACTCTCGAAACAAACCCACATAATCGCATCTAATCTCGACCAAGCCTTACTTATAATAACTTGTGTCTTACCTCGCACAAGCACAGGCTTTATAGACAGATTTCTTCTTACTTGCAATGCTTATGAAATTCCTTGCATAATTGTTTTTAACAAAATAGACCTTTACGAAGAAGAAACAAAAGAATACGCAAACTATCTAAAAAGCATTTACGAACCATTAGGTTACAAATGTATTGACACTTCCGCAATCACAAAAGAAGGAATAGACAACCTAAAAGCACAAATGCAAGGAAAAATCAACCTACTTTCCGGACATTCTGGCGTAGGAAAAAGTGCATTAGTAAACGCCCTTCAACCAGGATTAGATTTAAAAACAGCCGAAATATCACTTAGCAACTTAAAAGGAAAACATACCACAACTTTTGCACAAATGTATCACTTAGACTTTGGAGCCGACATTATAGATACGCCAGGAATACGCTCGTTTGGTATGGTTGATTTCAAAAAAGAAGAAGTTGCACTCTATTTTCCTGAGATGAAACGCCTTCTTTCCGAATGTAGATTCTATAATTGCACACACATTCACGAGCCAGGCTGTGCAATAAAACAAGCAGTTGAAGAAGGCGAAATTTCTTCCGAAAGATACGCAAACTATATCAGCATAATAAACACAGAAGAAGTACAACAAGAAGAATGGAAAACACGATAAAAAAATGAGAGCAGTAATACAAAAAGTAAAATACGCCAACCTAAGAATAGAAGACAAGATTTATTCTCACATAGACGAAGGATTGATGGTGCTTTTAGGCATAGAAGACATAGATAACGAAGAAGACATAGAATGGTTGAGTGGAAAAATCTGCAAAATGAGAATATTCGATGACGAAAACGGAGTTATGAATCTCTCGGTCGAAGACATAGGAGGAGAAATAATGGTTGTAAGTCAATTTACCCTACACGCAAGTTGCAAAAAAGGCAATCGCCCAACTTATATTCGTGCATCAAAACCCGATTTTGCAAAACCTATGTACGAAAAATTCGTAGAAAAAATGCAACAAACCTTTGGAAAAGACGTTAAAACAGGAGTTTTCGGAGCCGATATGCAAATAGAAATGATAAACAACGGTCCTACAACAATAATAATAGACACAAAAAACAAAGAATAAAAGAATGAAAACAGTATTAGTAGTATTTGCAATAGCCGCAATAGTATTAGCATTAAGTTTTTGCGGAATAGGAATAAAGATGTTTTTGAAAAAAAATGGAGAATTCAAACGCCGTTGTGCAAATGTTGACCCTTACACCGGCGATAGAAGCAATTGCGTTTGCGGAAAACAAAACGTATTTAAAGATAATTGCGATTCACATCACAAATACTCTCCTTTGGAAGTAAATAGAGAACTCTTAGAAGAATAAAACAAAGAAACAAAAAAATAAAACGCTCGTTTGTCAGAATAAACGAGCGTTTTATTTTTTATTCTTCAAGTTTTAATTTATAATCAGCGTTTATAAAATTCATTGCCTTTATCATTTTAAACATAAATGTGTAGTATAAAACACAAGCAAATAAACCAATAAGATATTCCCAAGCGCCTTCAATTTGTAAAAACTCATAAACAACAGAAAGAATTATATAAAACGCATTATAACCGAAATACCAACACCAAAAAGTTTCAGTACTAAATTTGAAATCTATATTTCTAAGACTTAATTCGTTTGAAATCCTTTTTGTAATACGATACATCCAAACAATAATACTTATATCAACGACTATTATTAGCAATAATCCGAAAATAACAACCAACGAACCTTTAATTACTGTTGTTAAATCTTTTTCGCTCCATAAGTCCGGGTCAATAATCAACAAATCCTTTGCGAAAAAATAAGCAATAGCTATAAGTACAAAACCAGTAAAAATCATTAAAAATAGTGGCAAATAATTCATTGTACGTTTTCCGTCCTTTGAAATCAAGTTTATTTCTTTTGAAATATTAGAAAGCATAAACGCTTCATAAAATCCAAAAGTAATAATATTCAATAATAAATATTTAATAAACTTTCTGTTATCCTTTATTTTTACTTGTTTTCCCATTTTATTTTAATTTTTAAATTTTTTACAAAAATATGTAATAATTATCTAATAACAAAACTTATTTACTTCAAGGATAATATTTCTACTTCAAAGAGGTAGAAGCATTACTTTAAAGAAGTAGAGCTTCTACTTCTTTAAGGTAATTTTGAAAAACATAGAAAAAAAAGAGCGACTCTTTGTTTGAGTCGCTCTTTTGGGTTATTTGATTGTTAAATGTTATTCAACTATCAATTTTTGTGTGCTTACAGCTTTGTCGGTTACTATTCTTATGTAGTAAACTCCACTTGCCATATTGCTAACGTTAACTGTGTAGCGTGTTGTACCTGCACTTATTGCTTCTTGGCTTAGGATTCTTCCTTGTAAGTCGCTAATTACTATCTTAGCGTCTTGGTCTAATCCTACGATTTCCATTGTTGCGTTTTCTTGTGCTGGGTTTGGATATAGGCTTACTTGTAATGCTCCTGCTATTTCTTCTGCTAAGCTTGATAGTGTGAAGGTTTCTACTGCTCCGTATGCTGTGCCTGCCTGGTTTGTGATGTATGCACGATAGAAGTAGGTTTGTCCTTCTGCTAAGTCATTGACTACTTGGCTGAATGTGCCTTCTGCAAGTGTTGAAGTGATGTTTTGAACTTCTGCTGTTTCAAGTGTGAAGTCTGAAACGGTTGCTAATGCAAAGCCTACTGTGAAGTTTTCTGCGTTTCCTGCACTTACTAAGGCTCCGTTTAGGGTTGCTGATGTGTTTCCTACTTCTGTTGCAGCTAATGTGCTAACTTCTCCTAAGATTACTTCTGGTTCTGGGATTATTTCTTCAAGTGTTGTGAAGTTTGTGCTTACCCATGCTGAGGTTTGTTCTTCGCACACGGCTCTTACTTCAATTGTGTAGGCTGTATTTGGTGTTAGATTTGTTAATGTTTTGCTTGTTGTTGTAAGGGTTTCTGCTTCGCCTCCGTTTACTTTGATTTCGTATGTTGAGGCTGTGCCATTCCATGTGATTTCTGCACTTGTTTCTGTGATATTGTTTGCTGCAAGGTTAGTTGGTGCATCACATGGCTCTGGTGTTACGACTTCTTCAAGAGTTGTGAAGGTTGTTGAAACCCAAGTAGAAACTTCTTCTTCACATACTGCTCTTACTTCTACTGCATGGAAAGTATTTGGATTTAAGTTTGTGAATGTGTAAGAATTTGTTGTTATTGTTTCTATCGTTCCTGCATCTATTCTTATTTCATACAAAGAAGCTGTTGCATTCCAAGTAATATCAGCTGAGGTTTGTGTGATATTGCTTGCTGAAATTCCTGTTGGAGGATAACAAGGTTCTGGATCTGGGTTTGGATTGTCTGAACCTTCATCTCCATTATAAACAAACACCTCATCAATTCCTACTCCCCAACCGTTGTTTCCTGTTATTTTGAATGATATTTGATATTGTTCTGAAGCCTCAGGTAAAGCAATAGAGTCTGTAATCCATGTTTCGTTTCCATTATTTATTGTCATCAAGTTTTGCCATTCACCTCCATTTGTTCTATATTGAAGAGTTAAGGTTTCTTGATTGCCAGAATATGATGGATTTACAAATGAGAATTTCACATAAGGATTATCTAAACTTGTTATATCAAAAACAGGTGTATTTAATCTTGTTTCTCCTACGAAATAGTTTATCTTAGCCATTCCTTGTCCAAAAGGATAATTACCTTGTATATCACTTGTTGAAATAACAAAATTATAACTTCCATTTATTGCTTGTGTTTCCCAACATTCTTGTTCAAAAGAAATAGGCATTTCATCGAATCCTTGATGATAAGGGAAAATATCTATTACCGAACAAGTAGTTCTGAAAGATACTTGATTTGAAGCGCCTGATTCTTCTCCATTACACATTGTAGTTATATAGGCTGTATAATTTGTTGAAGGCATTAATTCTGTTAAGGTATAAGGATTTTCCGAAATTTGTAGAGTTATATATTCAGACTCTCCTTCTGCCTTGTAGTAAAGGTTCCAAATTGTTGATGTTTCTGATTCGTCCCAAGACAATGTTACTTCTTCTGCTCCAACATTTGTAGCTGTTAAGCCTGTTGGTGAAGGACAATCCGATGGAGTAATAGAAATATTATCTATCGCTGCTGGTATTCCCATTCCTGATGCACCATCATTTCTCCAATAGAAAACTAATTGTTTTGTAGTATTAGACAATGATGCTGAAGAATAATTAAATCTTGTCCAATCTGTTAGAGCTGCTTTGTTTAATAATACTTCCCCTACTGGTTGTCCTGAGGTAAACTCTACTCCTGCATCACATAATATTACACTTAAATAGTCATAAGTTGCATAAGATGATTGTTCTCCATCTACTTTATAGTCAAATGAAATTTGATATTCAAGAGCATCACCAAATTCAATAGGAAGAACAGCGTATGCATCTGATGCTTCGTGTGGAGAATATGCAAACGAAGATGAATTGTTAGATATGTATAACGAACTCAATTCTTCTCCTTCCTCAGAAGCGAATCCAACAGCAGAACCTACTATCCATTGATTTGCTCCTGTACCAATAATTTCTGCATTGAAAGGATCGCTTTCTAAATTTTGGAAATCTTGGCTATAAGGGAAATCATTTATTGCTTCTGTTGTAGTTCGGAATGTTACAGGGTTTGTTTGAGAATAATTTTCCTCTATTCCACAATCTGTTTGTACATAAACTGTGTATTGAGTTATCATTTCCAATCCGTTTAATGTAATATTTTGCTCTGTTGCAACTACAACTGTGTATTCTTCATCACCCTCTGCTTTGTAATATACTAACCATTGAGTATGTGTTTCATCATTATCTACCCAAGAAATAGTTGCTGATTCTTGTGTAACATTGGAAACCACAACACTTGAAGGAATTGGAGATGGACATTCTGGTATTGGCTCTACTTTAAAGTCGTCTAAATTCCATGATTCCAAAGCATCTACTGCTGTATAACGCAAAGCAATTCTTGAATCTGGCAAAGCATCAGTAAATAAGAATGGTCCTACTAATTCAGATGAACTTCTTTCTAATCCAACCGGCGTAACTGTTGCCAAAGATACGAAAGTTGCTGTATCTAATGGGTTAGAAACATATCCTACTTCAAACAATCCTGCATTAGCTATTGTTGAAGCTGTTGTATTTGCATAGAATGAAAGTTGCAATGTATTTGTTGGAGAGATAAATTCTGGTAATAGAAGTAATCCATCGCCTTTAAACTCTAAGGTAACCATACCTGAATGTGATGAAGGTGCGTGTCCTTCATGATAAATACGAGGGAATGTTCCATTATATGCTCCTGAGGTTGAATTTAACACACTCCAACAAGAGAATTTCAACACTGCTGCTTCTTGATTACCCAAAACACTTTCAAAGTCTTCAAACCAAACAGGTCCTACTATCGCATCGCAACTTGTAGTGAAACTAATTGTAGAAGAAGGCTGAGAAACTTCTTCATCACAAACAGATTGTATCGAGAAACTATAATTAGTTGCTATATCTAAACCTGTAAAAGTAAATGTATTTTCATCAGTAGTGTATTGAGTTGCATCATTTTGATTTGATGAAGGATAGATTGTGATTATATAAGAATCAGCATCTGATTGCCAAGTAATAGTTGTTTGTGTAGAAGCCACATCTACAACCGCTATTTCTGTTGGTCTTACACAAGAAACCGGTGTGATACTTATGTTATCTATTGCTATCGGAGGTTGATTTCCACCTGTGCCATCATTTCTCCAATAAAATGCGATTTGTTTTGTAGTTCCTGCATAATCTATTGGTATTATTGTTTCATAATGTGTCCAAGATGTAGCCGCAGATAATTTTTCTGATATAGCCTCTCCTGACCAATAATCTGCAAGTGATACCAATGGATCGCGAACATAAAGTTGCAAATAATCATATCCAGGTTCTCCCGCAACCTTATAATCAAATTCTATCTTATATTCTGAGCCCGGTTCCAAATAAGCTAAAAAAGCAGCAAGAGCATGTGTAGAAGTATGCGTATAAGCATTAGTTATTCCTCCGTCATTTGAAATATATAAAGAATGAGCAGTAGCTCCTTCTTCATTTGTTTCAACATATCCTGTCGCTTCTCCTATTGCCCATGCGTTTTGAGTGTTTGTGTAATACAAAAAGCCTGATACAGATTCTTCATCTTCAAAATCTTGGAAGTAAGGTATTTCTATAGGAGCAGGAGTCGTAGTAAATTCCACTGTATATGTTTGTTCTACTTCTCCATCTATTCCACAATTTGTTACAACATAAACTTGATAAGTTGTTTCCGCTTCAAGGTCTGTCAAGACTACACTTTGTTCAGTAGCATCTTGAGTTTGCCATTCTGTTGCATTTTCTTCCTTATAATAAACTATCCAAGCATTATGCTCTTCATTGCTATCTATCCAAGAAACTGTTGCATTATCTGAATTTGCACTAACGGTTACACTTGTTCTTACAGGAGAAGGACAATCAGGAGCAATTCTTATTTGCAAATTATCCATATATACTGCATCATAATAAACATCTGGACGTATTCTTATTGCAAGATAATAATCAGTTCCATCTTCCAAATCCCAATTTGACATAGAAACAACAAATTCTTGATAATCTATTGTTATAGATGATAAAGTTGTCATTGCAACAAAAGAAGATGTGTCTTGAAGATTTGTCATATAACCCACATCTACTTGTGGTGAATTGTAAGAAAAATAAGCTTTTGTTGGCAATATTATTTCTGCTTGCGTATGATCAAAAGCTATTATAGAAGATAATGCCATTATAACATCTCCTCCTGCGGTTTGCATTCTATTTCCTTCTTCTGCAAGATATATTGCAGGATAATTATTTCCATAATATTCTACCGACAAAGGAATTGCCCAACAATTTAAATTATCAAATGGTTCATTATATGGCAATTCTTCTAAATAATCTGCACAAGAAGTATTAAAAGTTACAACATTTGTATAATCACTAACATCTCCTTCACCACAATTTGCAACTAAGCGAGCTTTGTAAACGGTTGCTAATTGTAGGTCTGTAACCTCTATAATTGTATCCGTAGAAGTAATAATTTCGGCTTCTTCCCAACCTAAATCATTTTCCACAATCTCCAAATTATATCCATTTGCATTAGAAACAGATGTTACAGCAAATGTTGCAGTAGAAGAAGTTGAAGAAACATAAGACAAAGTTGGTTGAGGACAAGTTATATCCCTTAAACGAACATCATCAATATATGTTCCAGAGCCATTATTATTGACTACATTCAAACAAACATAAATAGTTTGTCCTACATACTCTTCAAAAGTAATTTCATGCAAATCCCATACACTATTATTTTCAGGATATGAAATTTGTTCTACAACTGTCCATTGAGGATTTTCTAATGTAGTTGCAACTTCTACTGTTAAACTCGTTGCAATTGAATAAGAATAATAACTACAACTTAGATAAAAACTCAAAACACTAAATTCCGTAGGCTCATAAGCAGGAAGTATTAATCTTCCTCCTGGAAGTCCATCACTAACATAAGCACATGAGCTACCGGTATGTGCACGAGAAGAACTTTTTACCCAATCTCCATTAGAAGACCAATCACTTGGAGGAAAAGTTCCTTCAAATCCCTCTTCTATTGTTTGAGAGATTCCACTTGTCATAGCAAACAATGCCATGATTAAAAGTAATAATAATTTTTTCATTTTACTTAAATTTTTAATATCGTTGCAAATGTACAAAAAAATCAAAGAAAAAAAATTTTTTTTCTTTGAAAAAATTAAAAAAATCAAAGAAAAAATTCAAAAAAGTAAAGAAAAAAAAGCCACTCTGTAATAGAGTGGCTTTCTGTGTGTTATTTAAATAGTTAAATGTTATTCAACTATCAATTTTTGTGTGCTTACGGCTTTGTCGGTTACTATTCTTATGTAGTAAACTCCACTTGCCATATTGCTAACGTTAACTGTGTAGCGTGTTGTACCTGCACTTATTGCTTCTTGGCTTAGGATTCTTCCTTGTAAGTCGCTAATTACTATCTTAGCGTCTTGGTCTAATCCTACGATTTCCATTGTTGCGTTTTCTTGTGCTGGGTTTGGATATAGGCTTACTTGTAATGCTCCTGCTATTTCTTCTGCTAAGCTTGATAGTGTGAAGGTTTCTACTGCTCCGTATGCTGTGCCTGCTTCATTTGTTATGTATGCACGATAGAAGTAGGTTTGTCCTTCTACTAAGTCATTGACTGCTTGGCTGAATGTGTTAGCATTTAATGTTGCTACTACGTTTTGAACATTATTATCTTCAAGTGTGAAGTCTGCTGTTGTAGATAATGCAAAGCCTACTGTGAAGTTTTCTGATTCGCCTGCGCTTACTAAGGCTCCGTTCAAGGTTGCACTTGTGTTTCCTACTTCTGTTGCTGGCGATGTTGTTACTTCTCCTAATACTATCACTACTTGTTCTTCAAGGGTTGTGAAGTTTGTTGTTACCCATGCTGATGTTTGTTCTTCGCATATTGCTCTTACTTCTACTGTGTAGGCTGTATTTGCTGTTAAGCCTGTTAATGTTTTTGTAGTTGTTGTAAGGGTTTCTGCTTCACCTGAGTTTAATTTGAATTCGTATGTTGTGGCTGTTCCGTTCCATGTGATTTCTGCACTTGTTTCTGTTATGTTGTTTGCAGAAAGGTTAGTTGGTGCATCGCATGGCTCTGGTGTTACAACTTCTTCAAGGGTTGTGAAGTTTGTTGTTACCCATGCTGATTGTTGGTCTTCACATATTGCTCTTACTTCTACTGTGTAGGCTGTGTTTGCTGTTAGGCCTGTTAGTGATTTTGATGTTGTTGTAAGGGTTTCTGCTTCGCCTCCGTTTACTTTTAGTTCGTATGTTGAGGCTGTTCCATTCCATGTGATTTCTGCTGAGGTTTCTGTTATGTTGCTTGCAGAAAGGTTAGTTGGTGCATCGCATGGCTCTGGTGTTGCTTCAAGTGTTGCAAATGTTGTTGAAACCCATTCTGAGGTTTGTACGCCACATACTGCTCTTACTTCAACCATGTAAAGAGTATTTGGAATCAATCCTGTGTATTGAACATCATTTCCTATTATACTTTCAGTTACTAAGGCATTGAATCTTACTTCATATACTTCTGCATCTCCTTGCCAAGAAACTTCTGCTGAGGTTTCTGTAATATTGCTTACTGTTAATGCTGTTGGAGCTTCACACGGTTGAGGTAATTCTCCTCCTTCTTCACAATCTGCACAATCATATACTTGGAAAGCGTCTATTGCTACACCATTTCCAAAGTGTCCTACGCAAAGGAAACTTAATTGATATGTTTCAGATGGATTTGGTAAGGCAATTGAATCCAAAGCCCATTCTCCGTGAGGAGTGTCTATAACCATTATATCTACCCATTCTGCATCTGCATCTGTTTTGTATTGAAGTCTTAATTCTTCACAAACTCCTCCATAAGAAGAATTGTAATATGCAAACTTAACACTTGGATTTTCCAATGAAGTTATATCAAATATTGGTGAAGTAAGTCTTGCATTACCTGAGGTAAAGTTTACTGCCATTATTTTAAGTCCTTCGTAAGCAGCAGCATATCCTAAACTATTTCTTACTTCCCAATTTTCACTTCCAGAAATCAATTGAGCATTCCAACATGCAACAGGGTTTGTTTCAAATCCTTGATAGTATGGAAATTCATCTATCGCTGCACATTCTGTTATGAATGAAAGAGTATTGCTTGAGCCAGAATATTCTCCATTACAATCTGCAACTACGTATGCTGTGTATGTTGTTGCTGGTGATAGGTTTGTTATTGTAGTAGGATTTTCACTAACTACAACTGATGAATATTCTGTTTCATTTTCTGATTTATAGAATATAGTCCATGATGTTGCTGAACCATTTTCTTGCCAGCTTAATGTAGCTTCTTCTGCTGTGATTGTTGTAGAGGCAAGGTTTGTTGGGCTTGCACAATCTACTCCTACTATTGAAATATTGTCGATTGCTATCGGTGGATTAGTACCTCCGTAACTATCATTTCTCCAATAGAAGACAATTTGTTTTGTAGTGTTGCTAACGTTTGAAAGAGATATTGATGCATTTGTCCATGCTGGCACATCTGTTGTTTTATCCATCAATACTGTTACTCCTTCGCCTTGTGGTTGTCCGTTTGATGGAATATTTACACCAGCATCACACATAAACAACATAAAGTAGTCGTATTGAGAACCATAACTAATTTCTCCTATCAGTTTGTAATCAAATGATAGTATGTATTCATTACTTTCTCCAAAAACAACCGGCATAATTGCACTCGCATAAGAGCCATCACCAACTGAATAAGCATTGCTTACTCCTTGGTCATTAGAAATATATAGAGATGTTGTTGTTTCTTCTTCATCTGAAGGGACTCCTATTGCTGTTCCTACATACCATTTGTTTGTGTATTCGTTTCTAAATTCAAAGAATGCAGGATTATCTTCTAAGTCTTCGAATGTTTGATAGTATGGAAAATCTGTAATTGGAGTTGCTATTGTAGAGAATGAAACAATGTCTGTTCTTGATACGTTATCGTCTGTTCCACAATCTGTCATTACATATACAGAGTATGATGTAACGGTTTCAAGTCCTGTTAATGTAAGACTTTGTTCTGTTGCAGACACAGATGAGTATTCTTCTTCATCTGCTGATTTGTAATATACAATCCATGCTTCGTGTGTTTCATCTGTATCTGTCCAAGAGATTGTTGCTTCTGTGTCTGTAATGTTTGAAACTACTACACTGTTTGCAACAGGTGATGGACAAGCTGGAATAGGAATAACTTTAAAGTCATCAAGATTCCAAGATTCTCCATAGTTTGCTGGTTCTGGTGTATAGCGTAATGCTATTCTTCCTTCTGTATATGATAATTGATCAAAGTCAAATGGTCCTACCAAGAATGAGCCTGAACGTGAGAATCCTACTGGTTCAACTGTTTGTAATGGAACGAATGAAGTTGAATCCATTTCGTCTGTAATTAACCCTACTTCCATCACTCCTGCTGTTGCTGCCGAAGATGCTGTTGTGTTAGCATAGAATTCAAATCTTAATGTGTTTAATGGTCTGTCAAATTCTGGTAATGCTAATAAGCCTGGTCCTTTAAATTCAAGTGTTACTGCTCCTGAATGTGCAGCAGGTGCATATCCTTGATGATAGATTCTTGGGAATGTTCCGTTGTTTGCTGGTGTTGAAACCAAAACATCATAACACATAAACATTTGATTTGCGGCTGATTCACTACCATACGCTGCTTCAAAGTCTTCAAACCATACGTCATCTGTAATAGGTGCACAATCTGTTATGAAATGTAATGCGTCTGTTGATCGTGATGTTTCGTCTCCACAAACAGATGTAATAGTAACTACATATTCTGTTGAGCCTTCAAGGTCTGTTAATTCAATTGTTGTATCGTAAGCGTCTTCTGTCATTACTTCTGTTGGTTCTGATGCTTTGTAGTATGTAACGATATAACTTTCTGCAGTACCTTCCCAAGAAAGTGTTGCTGAGTTTTGTTCTGTTGATACAAGGGCTACATTTTCTGCTGGAACACAATTTGTTGCTCTGATGTGTATGTTATCTACTGCCGCAGGCGGATTGTATTCTGTATAGCTATCATTATACCATACTAAAATAATATTTTTAGTTGTTCCTATAAATTCAGCAGGGAATGTGATTGTTTGATGTTCCCAATTTAGGATGTTTGCTTTTTGAGAACAAAGTGCTGTTCCACTTGCATAGTTTGAAAGTGGTTGTGATGCGTCAAGTGCATATACTCTAAAATAATCGTATGGAGTATAACCATATTCTCCTTTTACTTTCAAGTCAAACTCCATTATGTATTCTGCTTGTTCAGAAAAATCAACTATAATAGATGCTAAGGCTACTGATGTAGAGTTTGTGTATGTATTTGAAACTCCATTATCTCCTGATATGTATAATGAAGAACCACTTTCTTCTCCTTCTGTCATATACGCAACTGCACTTCCTATATGCCAAGAGTTGTTTCCTGCGATCTGAGTTAAAAGAATACCTGATAAATTATCCATATCTTCAAAATCTTGAATGTATGGTAATTCTACTGCTGTTGCTGTGGTAGTAAAGACAACTGTATCTGTTTTATCGCTTATATCTCCTGTTCCACAATCTGTAACAACAAATGCTTGATATGTTGTTTCTGGTGTAAGGTTTTCCAAAACAGTAGTCATTGCATCTGCATTTTGTATTGTCCAATCGTCTGTTGGTTCTTCATCAGCTGGTAATTCTCTGTAATATACATTCCATGCTCCGTGTGTAGGGTCTGTATCTACCCATGAGATTTGTGCTGTTTCTGCTGATGGTGCAACTGTTACACTTGTTCTTTGTGGTGCAGGACAATCTGGAAGCATTTCTACTTCAAATCTTCTAATGTAGAAATATGTATAACTTGATCCTTCTACTTTTACTGCTATATAATATGTAAGTTCGTCATTTACTTCTACGTCTTCAAATGACACCATGTGTGATTGCCAACCTGCATTAACATCTGCTGAATATGTTTGCATTGGAACAAATGTAGTTGTGTCTGTTAAGTCTGTTACATAACCTATAGTTAAATGGTCTAATCCATAGTATGCAAGACTGCGCATTTCAAAATAAACTCTTAGGTTGTTAATTGGTTCTTGGAATGGTGCAGATATTGCCATCATACTCATGTTTTCTCCAAATTTTGCAACATCTCCTTCCATCATCGGCCCTACATGATCGCCATTGCTACTATAGCTTTCACGCATTATTTGCCAACAATCTAATCCATTTTGAAAATGTTCTATGTAAGGTAATTCTGTTATCAAATCAAGACATGTTGTTTTAAAACTTGTTGTCATCCATGTACTTTCATTGTCTTCTGAACAAACGGATTTTATTCTTACATTATAATTTGTTGTTGGAGTAAGGTCGGTAAATGTAGTAGTAGTTGCATTTATTAAACCTCTATCTACATTTTCACTTGTCCAAGCTTCACTCGCTAATTTTAATTCGTAAGCGTATTCGTCTGCTGTTCCGTCCCAGCTAACATCGGCTGAACTCATTTGTAGATTTGAAACTACTAAGTCTGATACAGGCATACAGAAATCTTCTGGCATAGCTGTATAAACAAATTTAACATTTGCCCTGTGACCATTATTTTTGGATTGTGGAATATTATAATCCATTGGATAATTATCAGAAGTTCTAGCCCAACCTTTACCTGAAATAGAATTATCAAAATACATAAATGTTTGACAACCTCCACTTGGTGAACAACCTGTTGATTCATAGATAACCAAAAGGTTTCCTATTCCTGTATAAACAAATGGAATGTCAAACACAAACTCATTCCAAGCATTTGATGTTAGTTCGGTAATAGGTTGATTGTAAACTAACATAGCTCCTTCTAATAAATCGGCAAAAACCAATGAATGAGGAAGTGATTCGTCTACTACTTCTTTTAAGTAGATCTTTAAGGTCCTATTTGAGCCTGAACCTGCTGTTTCCATTTGAAATAATAAGGAATTGATTGTACATCCTTGATTTAACATTTCATCAGAAGTGTAAAGATAAGCACCTGTATGAAAACCATAGTAGCCTCCTATCGCCATACTATTGTTGTATGTCGTACCATTAGCTATACTGATGGTGTCTTGTGCTTTTACTCCTGATAGCAGTAAAACTGCAATTACAAAAGATAAAAGTAATTTTTTCATAAGAACTATTTTTTTTGTTAATACTTATTTACGTTACAAGAATAGCTCAAAAATCTTTAAAATAAAAAATTTTTGAGCTATTTCGCATTATTTTATTTTTGATGAAATTAAATTTGCTATTTCTTGCATTCTTTCTTTTGGAAGTTCAAGTTTAGGTTTAGCAAAATTCAAATCCCCAACTTCTTTTAATGGGACAAGATGTATATGTGTATGTCTAACATCTAATCCTATAACCGCCATTCCTATTTTTTCGCATTCTATGACTTCTTTCATCGCTTTTGCTACTTTTTTCGCAAAAAGATGAAGATGCGTTAACAATTCATCATCCAAATCAAATATGTAATCAACTTCTTGTTTTGGCACTACTAATGTATGTCCTTCTGCTAAGGGAGAAATGTCTAAAAACGCATAGCATTTTTCGTCTTCTGCTATTTTATATGATGGTATTTCTCCATTTATAATTTTTGTGAATATTGATGACATAGCTTAATCTCTTGTTATGTTTGTTATTTCTAATTTCATCTTACCGGCTGGCACTTCAATCTCTGCTACATCTCCAACTTTTTTTCCTAATAATCCTTTTGCTATTGGAGATGTGATAGAAATTTTTCCTGTTTTTAAGTCTGCTTCACTTTCTGGGACTATTTCATAGGTCATCTTTCTATTCATTGCCAAATTTATAAATTCTACTTTTGATAATAATAGAACTTTTGATGTGTCTATTTTTGATTCATCTAACAATCTCGCATTTGCTATTAAGGCTTGTAATTTTGAAATTTTGGCTTCTAATAGTCCTTGTGCTTCTTTTGCAGCATCGTATTCTGCATTTTCCGATAAGTCTCCTTTGTCTCTCGCTTCTGCAATAGCTGCTGAAATTGCTTGACGCTCCACAGTAGTCATGTGATGAAGTTCGTCTTTTAATTTTTGTAGTCCTTCTTTTGAATAATATTTTATTTCTGCCATTTCGTTGTTTTCTTTGAGTTAAAAACAAATCGAAGACTGCTAAAAACAGCCTTCGATTTTATTTGATTTTAATGTCCTAATCTTACAATGAGAATGAAACTCCTAATGAGTGAATTCCTCCCATTATTTTTGTAAGTCTAAAACTATAATCTAACGCTAAGTTCATTGCATTTTTACCTGCTTTTGCTTTTGAAAGAGGTGCCATTACTGATGCTCCACATGCAAGTCCATTCATAAAGGTTGTTGAACCATTTTCATCATAAATGTCTGTTGTAAGTTTTTCTTCGTAAGTGTAACCTGCTCTTAGCATAAAGAATTTCATAAATCCATATTCAAGTCCTAATGTGTATTGGTCTTTTCCAAATGCCATTGAGGCAAAATTTCCTGCTACTGTTATTCTGTGATTGTTTTCAGCGAATAAAAAGTCGTAAGACATACCAATATTTAAACTTGATGGTAATTCAAATGATGCAGAACGTTGTTCTAATGATTGATAGTGGTCAGAGAACTCCATCAAAGCATTTATTGATAATCCGTCACCAGAAAAACTTGCTGATGGTCCCCAGTTCTTTAGGGCAATACCGAATTTCAATTCATAGTTTTCACCTGTAACATATTGAACACCCGCATCAATTGCAAACGCTGTACTTGAAACGTTGTCTATTGACTCTGTAAGTAACTTCAATGTTGCACCTGCATAAATTGATGTTGAAAAGGCTTTTGCATATGATACAGCAACATTCATAATACTTGGCTTAAATGTACCATTGCTTCCAACTTCTGGTGAATTAACTGTTGTTCTGTCAATTGTTCCAAAACTCATTGAGCTAACAGATAATCCTAACACTCCATATTCTCCAAGATTTTGTGCAAGTCCTGCAGCTATATTACTAACTCCAGAATTTTGTAACCAAGATGTGTATCCAAATGTTACTTCTGTTCCGCCAGCATGAGCTAATCCTGCTACGTTACTAAAAAGAGCGTCTACTCCTGAACCATTTGCTGTATTAACTCCTGACCAACCTGAACTTTTTACCCAAGGATTTATCAATAAGTATGGAGCACCTGCAGTTCCTCGTCTATCATCATTCCCTGCATTCGCTGTTATACTTGGCATCATTAAGATGCAAAGTATAACGCCTGTCAATATTCTTTTTATATTTTTCATATTCCTATTTTCTTTTATAAAGTTTTAAGCAATATTGTTAGATTATTGGAATGAGCCTAAGTCAACTGGTCTTAAAGCTCCAAACCATTTGATTAGTTTTTCACCTACTCCGTCAGCTTTAATGTGAATTAGATAAACCCCTCCTGAAATTGGTAATCCTCTATGGTTTTTCAAATCCCAATCAACTGATGTTAGAGCTGTACCTTCTCCTGATACCAATGAAGCTGAAGGTCCTCTCAATTTTCTTACCACTGTTCCATCTAATGCATAGATTGTTATGTAACAGTCTGGTGGAAGATTTGTTATCTTAACAAGGTTTTGTATTTGATCTTGTTCATATAACGAAGCTGCAAAATATGGATTAGGAACAACTGTTATGTTGTCTAATGCTGATTGTGCTGTTTCTGTATGTCCAAGAACTGTTGCTAAACCTGCATCAATTGAGAATTGATACATAGGATTATTATCATTTTGAGCTTCTGCATTTGTTCCCCATTCGTTATTAGACCATTTTGCTGTGTATGGTTTTCTAACACGGATAGAAACTGTTGCATCTGTTGGAATCAACGATTGAGCTTTATTTTCTAATGCAACATTAGCATTTCCTGACTCAAAACAATTTGCAAGTGGAATACCAACCCACATAACTGTTGCAAATAATTCGTGAGCAGCATTTATTTTACTTGTGTTTGAAGGTGTAGATGAAACTCCTGTTGCTTCACTTAATCCTTTTAGTATGTTGTAAGCCCATACACCTTTATCATAACGTGTAGGTTTTACTATCTTACCTTTAACGTTTACTTCTGAAGTTCCTAACACATATATGTAGTGCATACCTCCAAATACATATCCTCCTTGGTCTGCAACTTCCATTGTAGGATTCCACAACATATCTCTACCATTTTGATGTCCTAATGCAGAGTTTTCACCGAAGATTATGTTTAATCTTTCACCTGTTTCAAGATTAATTGCATATCCTGGGAACCAACCCATACCTTCTTCCATGCCTGGTTCTATGTCGCTATCTACCAATCCGTCTTTTCCAACAGAAGATGCTTTTCTCAATGAGAATGCTTTTGCATTTCCTTGTGTTAATAAAGGATCGCTACCCATTTCTATAACAGGACATCTTGTCCATTTAGTTTGGTCATTTGTAAATACTATATCAACTGATGACAAGTTATTCATATCATTTGATATCATACTTACAAGTTTTCCTGGATTCCATTGATCTGCATTAGCTATATCGTATGAATTTGGATCTGGGTTGAAATAGTATGCATCTGTAAATGCAGGGTGTACGTATGGAGTTTCTTGTGACATTTCATAGTTATATGATACAGAAGTCAATCTATATGGTGCCCACCAACCACCAACACAATTTTCAAATTCTGATTTTGCATCCATTGGTGTTTCAATATAAACTCCTTGTGGTCCTAATACTCCTTTGTGGAAATAATCCAACCATGCATTACCTAAGTCTTCATTATCTGCTCCTGTAAGTCCTCCCGCTCTAATCCAGTCTAAGGCTTGTGAAGCATCATTATCTGCTACACCTGATAACCATGTTTTAGATGGATCTGCAAATGTTATTGATGATGATAGTAATGCTCCTGCTATCACATCTCCTCCTTTTGCTTCTCCTGCTGTTATTGTAGCAGCATTTGAAGTTGCTAATGGTTTAGGGTTTGTCAATTGAATTGATAATCCTAATTCAAAGATTATTTCTTCATTGATTTCTCCTATCGGTCTTGATGAACGAATAGTATCTACTCCTTCATAAATTTCTCCTCCATTTGCATTTGTAAGTTCCCAATATGCTTCATTCATTGTTCCTTCTCCTGGAACTATTTTCAAAATATAGTTTCCGGTACGTATTGCCAATGGGTCAACTATTTTAACATTCAATGGTCCATAGTTGATAGCATAAACTGGTGTTGGAACAAAATTAACTCCTTCAGGTGCTTCTTCTCCTCTTTTTCCTACTAATTGTTCAATAGTTGTTTTATCAAAATTCAACACCATTCCACCATTACCTTGTCCTTCCATTCTTATAATTTCAGGAGACATTCCATATGATGATTGCAATAATGTTCCGTTTTGTTCAGAGTTTGTCATGTGTGGTATTGCAACAACTGGCTCAATACTTCCACCACCACCAAGCTTTCTTGATGCTAAATATGGTATTTTTTGTCCATCTAATTTTGTAGCATCATCTGGATTATATTGTTTGAAGTTATTGTATGCGTATGCTATTGCTATGTAATAGTATTTTTTGTTGTTTACTATTCTTTTATCATTTGTAGCAGCAAATTTATCTTCTGTGATTTTAAATGAATGTCTGATTCCTTTATTTTCACCATCAACCATCACTTGTCCAGATAATATATCATCTGTTTTTGTGTAATTGATTAATTTTGAAATAGGTTGATTGTTTTGTGTTGAATCATAGTTTTCAATATCACATTGTGCTATTAAACGAGATTTTGATTGATCATAAATATCTGCAACTGATACTGTTTCATCTTTCAATTGGAATATTTGGTATCCTTCAAATCTATAATGTCTGTCATAATTAATAGTTTCAACAACATTTCCTGCTGTGTCTTTAACATCGTAAGAACGTGGTATTGTTACATCTTCTGCTTCAAATGCTTCATTTACATTATTACCTGCTTCATTTGTCAAATATAGTATAATTTCTCTATCAAGTTCTTGTACTACTACATTTGGTGCATCAGGTCCTTCCAACACATTGAAACAATTATCAAATAATGCTTGACATTTGTCGTCTATTTGTCTTAATAATTCTACTGATGCCATTGGTCCTCCACTTGCTGCTTGTGCAAATGGAATACCTACTGTGATGTAGTTAATTGCTCCTGGTTCCAAAGTGAATGGTCCTGCTGATTGCATGAAACGTCTATCTGCTGATGCATTACCTGCTGTTTGCTCTGTCCAAACATTTGTTTTACCAAAATCTTCATTTCCACCAGTTCTTGTACCCCAGCCCCAAATATCTGAGTTTCCTGGGAACATAAAGTCTGATTTAATATCTAATTCAAGTCCTGCTCCTGAGTTGTATCCATTTCCACCATAACACATTTTACTTCCGTCTTTCCAAATACCTCTTAAATAGTTATAGTAGTCTGTTGCTTTATCTGGTTCTCCATTGTTAGCTCCGTCATTGTTATAGTAAACGAATCTTCTCATACCAAAACGTTCGTCATCAACAATACCATTTCCGAAGTTTACTCCGTTAATAGCACAAGCATCAATAGAGTCTCTTGATTTTGGATACCAACAATCTTTGAATTTATACGCATCTTCTGTCAAAAGAATAAGGTTAACTGTTCCGTCTGCATTTCTATATGGATCCAAGGCTGATTCTCCATAAGTGTCTGCTACTTTGTATGGGTCTACTTTTGGATTATCTCTTCCGTCTGCATCCATATATGGGCCTTGGAAGAAGTCAATTCCAATTGCAGGAGGGTTTCCTGAATAAGATCCTGTTCCTGGTCCATCTGTTGCTTTACCATTGTAGCAATAACCTAATCCTCTTTCAACATCACAACCTACAAAGTCATCATGTGAATATCCTAAGTCTGGGTCAACCCATTGAGAAAAATAAGTATTTGTTAATGTAAATGTAGAACGGTTAATAATTTCGTACGAATAGAAAGTCATATTGTTGATTTCATCATTCATAGCAAAAGCAAATGCTTGTGCTCTGATTTCTAATCCGATTGGATTTTCTGAACCTGATTCTGTGTGTGCATTTCCTTTATCGTTGAATACCCACCAAATAGTTTCGTCTCCTTTTAATACTTGGTCAACTAACAATCCACCGTATGCTTTTACAACACCACCTGTTCCGTAATTAGGGTTTGTTGTATCAGATTCCATAGTTGGAGTTGGAGTAAAAGGTAATCCTAATTCTGCCCATTTTTCTTTTTGTTTTGCAGGACATAATTCTCCTGATAAATCGTAGTATGGGTAGTCTCCATCTTCCCAACTATAAACACCATCTCCATTTCTATCAAAGAATGGAGCCATGAATTTAGACTGGTTTTTAGAAGCATCTCCATGAGCAGGCCATGTTTTAATTGCCTCTGTTGCTCTTGAAGCATCTACTCCTAAGAATTGATCTCCGTTGTATTCAAAACCATCAACGAAATACTCTACTTCTGCCTTTGTTATCTTAAAGTGTTTGTCCCATTGTTCACAAACCGCTTTATCTACAGAAGCATTTGCATCAACTGTTAATGGACCTGGCCAGAAGTCATCTCCTGATTGTCCGAATTTCAATGCTGCAACACGTAACTGAAGGTTTGCATCTTGTCCTCCAATCCATAAAGCTGCACAGAACATCGCTGTACTATTTCCATCTTTTGGCACAAAATAACGTGCTGTAGAACCATCATACCACATGTTACCAGAAGTATTTATACGGGCTCTAACATTGTTTATGCTTAACTCAGCAGAACCTTGTCCTCTACGACATCTTTCTAATTCTGCTTTCTTTGCTGGTTTCTTTACTGCATACTTATATGTCTCTGCGTATGCAGTAGCTCCAACAAGCATAAAGCACATCAATAATAATGATATTTTACTGCTAATATGTTTCATATACTATTTATTTTTTATCTATAATTATTAGAACTGATATGATACCCCTAAATAAATCATTCTTGGTGTAGAGTAATTATAGTATGCATTGTTGTAATACATTGTATAATAATCTCTGTATGATTGTTCATTTAGTTGTCCTTGAATTATTGTTTGTGTTTCAGGGTCAGTTAAGTATCCATTATCTTCAGGGTCTCCTGTAACTCCATAAACACCTCTAATATTCTTTATGTTGAATACGTTTGTTATTCTTGCAAAGAAATTCAACATAGTAGTTTTCTTTCCAACTTTTAAAGTGTAAGATTTGTCAATGTTCATATCCACACGGAATGTCCATGGTAAACGTGCACCTCTGAAACTACCCACGATTGTGTTTTGAATATTACTAAAGTATTTAGTGTAAGGAGCTCCTGATTGAGCAACTCCTGTAATATTGAATCCTAAGTTTTGGAACCATCTGATATTTTTTACTCTTTCGTTGCCATCTTTATCAACAACGACTCTTGTAGTAGTTGGTCCATTATACTTATCTCCTCCTTGGAAACGGAAGTCTAAGTTTACTTTGAACTCGTGTCTTCTATCATCTGCTATTGGGAATAACATCTTGATATTAGGATAACCTGCCTTAATTAAAGATACTAATGTTGTTGTTGGTAACCCTGTTGTTCCTTCTGCATATTGTAAAGTATAGTTTGCATTGATTCTAACATTCTTTGAACGTCTTAAATCGTATGATACTGTGAAACCTTTTGTTGTCATGAAATCTTGGTTTTCATAAGAGTAGTACATATTTGTAGGGTCTGCTCCAACATATTGTACTATATTGATAAGGTCTCTTGTTTGTTTGTAATATGCTGTTATACCTAATGCTGATGATTTAGATAAAACTTGTTGGAATCCTAACTCATAGTTTGTAATCTTTTCTGGTTTCAAATTAGGATTTGTAAATACTGCACCAGACATTTTTTCCATATATAAGTATCCTGCATAATTTGCTTGCCATGCACCTTCTGATGGACGACGTGCAATAACATCGTAAGATGCTTTGAATTCTGATTTATCAGATACAGGGAATGAGAATGCGATACGAGGCATAGCTACATATTGTGGTTTATAATCTTCAAACGCATCTGTTGATATTTGAGTAGGCAATCCAGTTTCTGTTAAAGTTCCTTTTCTGAAAGGTAATGGCTGTCCTGAAGCACCAGCAACATCATTAGGGTTTGATACTAACTCACCATTTGCTGTGTACCACGCATTTTCATTTGCATTACGGAAACCTCTTATTTCTACATTATCAACAGTAGTTGATGATGATAATTTATCTACATAAACTATATATTCATCACCTATACCATTAGGAATATCAGCACCACGACCTGCAGCTCTTAATTCTCCTGCTGTATATGAAGAATATAATGTATAAGGATCTTTTAATCCCATTTGGTTTCCATCAAATCTATCTACACGAAGACCTACATTGAAAATCAAATCTCTAAAGAAGAATTTATCTTGGATATATCCTGCAGCATAAATTGGTTCCCAAGCTCCAATGTTTCTATTTCCATCTACTCCAGAGAAGAAATTTTGCAATGATTGTTTTCCTGTTAATTTATTTCCTCTATGGTCATATCCATAATAACTAACTAATGCATTACCTGTATTGTATAATTCATCAGCAGAGAACATATCCAAAGAAAATACAGAAGGATCGTAACTATCTATATCTATAAATTCTGTTCCATCTACTGCTAAACCTAATGCTTGACGTATTTGTTTATCAAAGAAGGTTTGGCTACCTGCATCATAACGTCTTCCATATGTTACGTATGGAATTGTTGAAGAATTATCTATAATAGGGTTATCTAAATCTCTATATAATAAGTGTTGGTTTGCTTCTTGCTTCATTATAGTCCACAATCCAGAAGCGTTTAATGAATAACCTCTATATATAGATTGGTCGTATTGGAATCCTAATTCTAATTGATGCGCTCCAACGTCTGCAGAAACTCTTGCTGCTGCATAAATATATTGATTTTCTGATTTTGAATAAGAAGATGTTACAACACCAACGTTTGTAAACATACTATAAACTGAAAGTGGAGAATCTCCATTTACTAATCCGTTTATACTTCTTAAATTATCATAGTTCATTGTATATCCATAATCTCTTAAATCTTGGAATTCATCGCTAAAATAAATTTGAGATGTATATGCAGACATACTTGGGTTATATTCTGATGGTGTGTAATCAACTTGATAGTCTAACCAACCATTGTGTTGATAAACATATTCCTTACTTCCGTCACCATCTATATCCATTCTTATTAATTCGTATGAATTTCTCTTATGTGTATTGAAGTATCCAACGTGACCATAACGGAATAAATTATCTCCATGATCTTTGCTATAAGATTCACCGTATGATCTTGAATAAGATCCTACAACATTAAATATAACGTTCTTGATTAAAGCAGAACTACCTTCTTCAGAAGGGAACTTTTGTGTAAAGTCTGCCATAACTTGGAAACTATTGCTATAAGATTCTGAATTATTAAAGTTATTCAATAGCATTGAAGAAACTCCTCCATTCATACCTTTTCCATAAGTATATTCTGCATTAATTTGCAAACTACTATTTTTAGAAAAACGGAAATCTAATCCTCCGTCAAGATAAATAGAAGCATTTCCTAAATTTGGTTTACGACCAACTCTCTCAAAATCATTTAAAGTTAAGAATTCAGCTGAATAGTTTACAGCTCCTGTTGCAGGATTGAATACTAACGGATTTTGTCTCAATCTTTCTAATACATCATCTTTTACCATATAATATCTTCTATCTTTTGGTCTGATGTATCCATCTGCTGAATATGAAGCAAAACCGGCTAAACGATAACCGATAACACTATTTTCTACTCCTGTTTCTTTATTTTTCTTCTTGTATAAAGGACCTGTAAAGAAGATATCTGCTCTATGATACCCTCTTGTATCCAAAAATTCAGAAGTTTGATATTGAACAAAACCTTGGAATTGATTTTGTGGAGGTAATAATGTAATATTTGTTGCACCTCCAATAGCCTCACCTATACTTGCAGGTGTACCTCCTAAGATAACTTGAACTTCCGCAATTGATTGTTTTGGAATATTCACAGAACCTTTTTTAGCAACTCCGTTTACATAAGTTTTCATTTGGTCTTGTCCACGTGCACTACCTGCACCACCTTCATTGTCTGTAATACCTCCTACTGAAGCGATGATACCATCAACTGTGTTGGCAGTCATCTTATCGAGGTCTTCTGCAGAAATACGCTTTCCTGATTCAGAAGATCCTTGGTCTATCAAAGGAATAGAATATTCAACAACTTCCACAACGTCTAAGACTTCTGCTGTAGGAGTCATTTCTAAACTACCTTCCAATGTAAAACCAGAAGCTTTAACTTGTACACCGGTTTTCAAGACTGTCTTGTAACCCATGAACGAAGCTCTGATGTCATATGCACCAGGAGAAAGCGGTTTAATTTGATAATTACCATTAATATCCGTTGTGGCTCCTCCCATTTGTTGACCATTTTGTTCAACAATGACATTCACAAACGGTAATGGTTCCTTTGTCTGTGAGTCTGTAATGGTACCCGTAAGAGTTCCTTGCGAATACAGCATCAGACTGGTTGTTAACAACAACCCGAGTGTAAAGAATAATTTTCTCAACATGCCCATTTCTTTTATGTGTTTCTTAGATTTATAATTTCACTATTTATATGGTCTTTCTAATATCGTAGAATAGATAACAGCATCTTTTAAAGAAAAACTTTTATCCTGCTCTACCAAAAGAATTTGTTTGTCTTTTTTTTCTATTTGCTCAATCTCATCACTTTCCTTATGAACATCTTTCTTGACATTACTAGTATAAGACACCTCCTCTTGCAAAGTATCTTCTACATCTGTGATTACTCCTAAATCACAAACCTGCTCGTTTTCTTGAAAAGGCTCACGCATCACTTTTATTGCCCTAACAAAAAAAACTCCAACCAATAATATCAATGTTATAAAAAAAACACTCATAATTCACTTTTTAAGTTGGCAAATTTACAAGAAAAAAATTATCTCACAAATTTTTATTAACAATAATTTATTGAAGAGAACTTTAAATGTCTCTCCAATAAATTATTAAATATTCCTATTTACTTGTTTTAAGTTGTTTCTTTTTTTCAGAGCGAGTTATTGTAAAGTATGCTATAGGACAAGCAACACAAAGTGAAGCAAAAGCTCCAATTGCCACACCTATAAACAAGGCGAATGCAAATCCTCTCAATACTTCTCCTCCGAATATAAATACAATCAACAATACTAATAAAGTAGATCCCAATGTATTGAATGTACGACTAAGTGTTTGATTCATCGCATCATTCATCACCTTTCCATAAGGAGTTTTTGGATACAATTTCACGTTTTCTCTAACACGGTCAAATACAATCACAGTATCATTGATAGAATATCCAATCACTGTTAATATAGCCGCAATAAATTGTTGATCTACCTCTAAGTTAAATGGTAATATTCCACTAAATAATGAGAATATTCCTATTGTTATTAAAGCATCAAAAGTTAAAGAAACCAAACCAGCTAATCCGTATTGCCATTTTCTAAATCTCAATCCTATATAGATAAAGATTAAAACTAACGATATAACAACAGATATTATAGCTGAAGTTTTTATATCATCTGCCATTGTAGGCCCAACTATTTCAGAGCTAATAATTCCTAATGGACTCTTCATGGTAGATTCAAATTGTTCAAGTGTAACTTTTTCACCATAGAATTTAGCAACACCTTTATGTAATTTTTCTATAACCTCTGCCTTTACTGCTTCGCTATCATCTTTAACTTTATAGTCAGTAGTTACTTTCACTTGATAAGCTGGACCAAATGTTTTTACTTCAGGAGCAGTACCAAATTCTTCTTGTAAAGAACTACGAACTTCTACTGGATTAACATCTTTATCAAATCTAATAACGTATGTTCTTCCACCAGAGAAATCAATACCATAATCTAAGCCTTTAAAAGCTAATGATCCAACAGAAAGCAATACTAATGCAATCGCTACAATCATTTGAGATTTATGATTACCAACAAAATTAACTTTTGGATCTCTTAAGAAATTCTTAGTTAACTTATTGTAGAAAGTAATATTCTTTGTTGCATTCTTTCTTTTTAACATTGCTTCAAATACCAATCTTGAAATAAAGACACTTGAGAACAACGATGTAAGAATACCTATACATAATGTAATAGCGAAACCTTGAATAGGACCACTACCAAAGTATGCTAACACTATACCTGTTAATAATGTTGTTACGTTACCATCTATGATTGCAGAGTAAGCAACTTTATATCCATCAGATATTGCCGAACCTAAATTCTTACCTGCTAATAATTCTTCTTTAATACGTTCGTAGATAATTACGTTTGCATCGACAGCCATAGCCATTGTTAAAACTATACCCGCTATACCTGGCAATGTTAATACAGCTCCGATAGAAGCTAATGTTCCCATCAAGAAGAAGATATTAACAAATAATGCACAACATGCTGCGATACCTGCCATATTATAGAAGAATATCATATAGATAAATACTAAAAGGAAAGCAACAACGAAAGAAACCAAACCTGTTCTAATTGATTCTTCTCCCAAAGAAGGTCCAACTACTGATTCTTGAACCATTTTTGCAGGAGCAGTCAATTTACCTGATTTAAGAATATTTGCTAAGTCCTTAGCTTCTTCAACTGTAAATTGTCCAGAGATTTCAGAACGTCCCCCTGTTATTTCAGAATTAACATTTGGAGCAGAATAAACAACTCCATCTAACACAATAGCTATACTATTTCCTATATTACTACCTGTAATCTTCGCCCATTTACGAGCAGCTTCATCTTTCATTACCATTGAAACAACAGGTCTTCCTTGTTGATCGAAGTCGCTATTTGCATCAGAAATGACATCACCATCCAAAAGAGGAGTTTTTGCTTTGTTTGTTAATTGTAAAACATACAACTCATACTCATTTGTTTTGTCAATAGGTTTTGCACCCCAAGCAAATATAACATCTTGTGGAAGAACTTTTGCAGCTTGAGCAAGCATTCTATCTATTTCTGCTCTGTTATTTGCAGTTGCTGTTCCTACCACACATCTTTGCATCATAGCACCATTATTAAGGTGTGCAAATTTTGACAACAAAGGATTCTTAACCTTGTTTTCTTGTGTAGTATCTACATTTTGCAACCATTCATCTGCTGCAACAAGTGATTGGAATACATCACCTGCATTTCCAGCTAACCAAAATTGCAATTGAGCAGAACCTTCCAATAATTTACTTACTCTTTGAGGATCTTTAACTCCAGGCAACTCAATCGCTATTCTTTCTGTTGCTTCTAATTTTTGTATAGTCGGTTGAGCTACCCCGAACTTATCTATACGTTTTGATAAAACTTGGAATGTTCTATCATAAGACTCAGTGCATTCTTTTCTTATTGCACTTATAACTTCTTCATTTGTGGAATTAGCTGTTATTCCTTTTTCTTTCAGTTTAACTCTGAAAAACGCAGAAAGATCCACTTTTGAGGTTTTATTTGCTTCATTAACCTGGTTTTCAAAGCAATCAATAAATTTCTCCCCTGTGGTCTTGTGTTCTTGCTCTGCTTTCGCAATTAAATCTGAAAGCACCTGATTGCCAGGATCTGACGCTAAATTTTTAAGAACATCAACTGTGGAAACTTCCATCATAACGTTCATACCACCTTTTAGGTCCAAACCTAAATTTACTTCTCTTGCTTTACATTCTTTGTAAGAGAATTTTCTTATCCACAAAAAGTTGTAAGCTGTTTGTTCAGAAACAGAATCCAAATAAAAGTTTTCTCTTTCTGTGGAAATTGAATCAAAAATTTCTTGCTCACGTAAAGCATCTCCTTTTGCTAAGTTTTTTGCTATAGTCTTAGCGTATTGATTTGTCGCATACTCTTTTGCATCGCTTTCCACTTGCTTTGTGAAGTAGGTAAACGATAGTTGATACAAACAAATCAACGCAAATACTATCGCAATAACTTTAATAGCACCTTTGTTTTGCATATCACTTTATATTTTAAGTACATATAGTTATTTGAACTTGCAAAGTTAAAATTTTATTTGATAACTCCATAATTCTTTGAAAAAAAATTATTCATTACTTTCTTTTTTTTTTACGTAAACAAGTGAAATTAAGTAGTAAAAAGCAAAGAAAATTAGACATATAAGTATATTTTTTCTAATATATGAAAATCAGAAAATTCGTTATTTTATCAAAGAAAAACTATTTTTTGTAAAAAAATTGATAGTTTTGCAAATAGAAAAACCTTAAAATACAAATAATAATGACAGAAAAACTTCAAACTTTGAGAGATAGTGCATTGTTTAGGTGGATTGCACTATTGTTATTGGCACTCGCCATGTTTTGTTCATATATCTTTATGGACATTCTTTCACCTATACAAGCCTTAATGCAAAGCGAAAGAGGTTGGGATCCAACTGCTTTCGGAACAATGCAAGGCTCAGAAACATTCCTTAATGTGTTTGTTTTCTTCCTTATTTTTGCAGGTATTATTCTTGACAAAATGGGAGTTAGATTTACTGCCCTTTTATCTGGTGCAGTAATGCTTGTAGGTGCTGTAATTAAGTGGTATGCAGTAACTGACAGTTTTACAGACAGCAGTTTACACACTTGGTTTACAGAAAACTTAAATTACATTCCAGGATTTGATGAATTAGGCGTTTCTCCTTTCTATGAAGGCATGCCAGCATCTGCTAAATTAGCTGCAATAGGATTTATGATTTTCGGTTGCGGTGTTGAAATGGCAGGTATCACAGTATCACGTGGTATTGTTAAATGGTTTAAAGGAAGAGAAATGGCTTTGGCTATGGGTTCTGAAATGGCCTTAGCAAGATTAGGAGTTGCAACTTGTATGATTTTCTCTCCATTCTTTGCAAAACTTGGTGGAGATGTTGATGTTGCACGTTCAGTTGCGTTCGGAGTTGTTTTACTTTGTATTGCTTTAATAATGTTTATCGTATATTTCTTTATGGATAAGAAATTAGATGCACAAACAGGAGAAGCAGAAGAAAAAGATGATCCATTTAAAATCAGCGATATAGGAGCTATTTTAAGAAGTGGTGGATTCTGGTTAGTAGCTTTACTTTGCGTACTTTACTATTCAGCAATCTTCCCATTCCAAAAATACGCTGTAAATATGCTTGAATGTAATTTATCTCTAACAGAAGGAACAGGATTCTGGGCAAGCGAAACAGTAACTATCGTACAATATTTAATAATGTTGGTAGTTGCAATAGGCTCGTTTGCAAGTAATTTCTCTAAAAACCCAACTACAAAATATGGTTTAATGGGATTGGCAATAGTTGCTTTAATAAGCTATTGCTACATGGGATATATGAGAGGTTCTGCTGAATCTGTATTCGCTGTATTCCCATTATTAGCAGTTGCAATCACTCCTATTTTAGGTAATTATGTGGACCACAAAGGAAAAGCAGCATCGATGTTAATGATTGGTTCGTTATTATTGATTGTTTGCCACTTAACATTTGCGTTTGTATTACCAATGTTTAGAGAAAGTGCAATCGGAGGAACAATTGTTGCGTATGTAACAATATTAGTTTTAGGAGCTTCATTCTCATTAGTGCCTGCAGCATTGTGGCCAAGCGTTCCAAAATTAGTAGATCAAAAAGTAATCGGTTCAGCTTATTCTTTAATATTCTGGATTCAAAATATCGGTTTATGGTTATTCCCAATGTTAATAGGAAAAGTATTAGCAAACACAAATGTAGGGGTTGAAAATCCATTAGAATACGATTACACATGGCCTTTGGTAATGTTGGCTTGCTTAGGTATAGCTGCATTGATTCTTGGCTTCGTTTTGAAAGCTTGGGATAAGAAAAAAGGTCTTGGATTGGAAGAACCAAATATTAAAGACTAAATAGAAATTTCAGTTTAACTAACTGCAAAATAGGGATTTGTTAATTCAAATCCCTATTTTTTTGTCTTATTGCAATTTTAACTTAACTGCTTATATTTTCAAAAAACACGACCAATCCCTTTGCTGATTAAATTTTCTTTAAGCATTTGGCCTTAAAATCGCATTTTTAGTTTGTAAATATTTTGCGTGCAAAGGATTATGTAGATTTTTAGAATTTTAAAATTTTTACGAAAATTGAAGATTTCTTATCGAATAACAATAAAAAAAAGTCTTTGCTTTTTTAAAATAAAACAAAGACTTTTTTTATTTTTTCTTTGAAATAATTTTCTAAATCAAAGAGTTTTTTCGTTTAGAATTGAAATCCTATTCCTATTTCTAATGGGAATAGATTTAATGTACGTCCTTCTTTTATTGAAGTTGTATTTGATGGATTTCTACTTTCAACTGTCATATCTATATCAAAAGCTCTGTAACGGTAATTTGCCATTAAGGAAAAGTTTCCAAAGAAGAATTTCACTCCAACAGGAACATAGAATGCGTGCTGAACAACCTTTGAATCTAAAACCATAGCATAGCCTTGTATAGATTTGCTTAGATGCAATTCTCCATAATCGTATCCAAATCCTGCATATATACTCATTCCGTTTTTATGGTTTTTAGAAAAGAACATTCTCGCTCCAATATTGTAATCTATATAAGCAGAATGTGTAAAGGTTCTTGCTTTTGTCATGTCAAGAGAATTTTCCGAGTAAGTTCTTAATCCGAATGTGTATCCAAAGTTAAAACCTACAGTAAAATGATCTAATCCTATTGGAAGCTCCATTCTATAAGCTAAACCTATACCTTTGTCCGGCATTGCAAAGCCTAAGTCTTCCGCAATTCCGGAATTAGCGTCCATTGTTGCGAAAGTAAAATAAAAATCAGTAAAATCTGATGATTTTTTTTCTTCTACTGCAACTTCTTCTACTTCTACTGCTGCTTCTTCTACATAAACTTCTTCTGTAATTACTTCTTGTGCTTTTGCTT
>CALDHX010000048.1 GCA_937901525.1 uncultured Bacteroidales bacterium | reverse complement strand
ATTTATAGAGATGGTTCAAGAGATGGTGTGTTGGTTTCTCATTCTACAAAAGAAACTTCGTCTTTTACAGAAACAAAAGCTCCTAAACGTCCTAAAAAATTAGATGCAGAGATAATTCGCTTCCAAAATGACAAAGAAAAATGGATTGCAGTTGTAGGATTATATGATGGAAGACCATACGAAATATTCTCAGGAAAAGCAGAAAACTTTCTTTTACCTCCATCGGTTGATAAGGGTTGGGTAATAAGAGTGAAGGAAGGTAATATGCCTGCAAGATATGATTTTCAATTCCTTGATCAAGACGGATATAAAGTAACAATTGAAGGATTGTCGCGAATGTTCAAAAAAGAATATTGGAACTATGCAAAACTTATTTCTGGAATCCTTCGTCATGGAATGCCAATTCAAAATGTAATAGAATTAGTATCTAAACTAACTCTTGATACAGATACAATCAATACTTGGAAAAATGGAATTGCTCGTGCCTTGAAACGTTATGTAAAAGACGGAACAGTGGTAGAGGGAGAAAAATGCCCACAATGTGGTGATGCTGTAATATATACAGGAGGCTGTAAGCAATGTGCTTCTTGTGGTTGGAGCAAATGTAGTTAGGAAATTATAATTCAAAAAAGCATAAGATGAAATACGGAATATTCTTTTTCTTATTTTGTCTTATGCTTTTTTCATATCCGTTGTTTTCACAAACAACAAATGATTTTATTCAAAGCAGGATAAAACAAATAGAGGATATGGAGATTTCTTCTGAGGCAAAAGAAGAATTAATAGAACAACTATACTCCTTAAAGTCAAATCCACTTAATTTAAATTCTGCAAAACAAGCCGATTTACAACTCTTAGGCTTAGATGATTTCCAGATTTTTTCGCTTCAACACTATATAAGAGAAACAGGAGAGTTGAAAAGTATATATGAACTATCATTTATTAATGGCTTTACAAAGGAGCAAATAGATGAAATAAAAGATTTTATATGTGTAAAGCCAATTGATTGGAAACCTTCTCTTCGATTAGACTCTGTTTTTGCAAAAGCAAATCACGAAATCCGTACACAATATAAACAAGTATTAGAAAAATCAAAAGGTTATCTAAGAGAAGATAGAGATAAAAAAGGCTATAAAGGTCAGCCTTTCGCTTCACAGATTAGGTATAAGTTTAATTATTTCGATAGATTGGAGTTTTCCTTTGTAGGAGATAAAGATGCAGGAGAGCCTTCCTTTGTGGATTATTATTCAATGCAATTTACAATAAGAGAAATAGGTGTTTTGAAACAACTAACATTAGGGGATTATCGTCTAAACTTTGGAGAAGGATTGGCAATAGGGCAAGGATTTTCTCTTTCCTATTTAAATAATGATGCAACCTTAAAAAACAAAAATTTTGGTATAAAACCACATAATTCAAGCACAGAATATGGTTATAATAAAGGTGTTGCGACAAATATAAAGTTGTGGAATACTGATCTTTTCTTATTTGCAAGTATGGATAAGATAGATTATTCGGGAAGTATTCTTACAACGGGCTTGCATAGAACGGAATCGGAACTTTTGAAAAAGGATTCCAACCTTGCAAGAATGATAGGAGGGCATTTAAACTATGAAAATAAAGGCTTGCAATTAGGAACAACCCTTCTTTATTACGATTACGCAGACTCAATAAAGCATTCCTCGCAAGAATATCAACAATATTACTTCTCAGGCAAACAAAATAGCGTAATTTCGGCTAATGCGTCCTATCTTTACAAAAGAATTAGATTATTTACAGAGGTCTCAATGAGTCAAAATAAAGCTACTGCCTCAATATTAGGTGCGCAAATAAATCTTGCTTATAAAACAACGCTTTCAGCCTCAGTAAGAAATTACGAAAAAGATTATCAAAATTTCTATTCCAATGCCTTAGGCGTTCAATCAAAAGTTGCGAACGAACAAGGCTTTAATCTTAATTTTGCTCATAGAGTAAATCATAAGTTAAACTACTATATAGCAACCGATTTATTTAAATTTCCATATAAAACTTATATAAGTCAAGAAGGAGCAATGGGATTGAAGATAAGAGGTGAGATAAATTACAATCCAAATCAAACAACTTATTTGAGATTAACCTATAAGTTCAATAATAGAGAAGAAGATGTAGAAATTGAAAATAAAGAAATTCTACATTTTAATATACTTCAACAACTTCAACTCTATTTTCAAACCGAGATAACAAACGCCTTACACTTGCATTCAAGAGCAGGTTATTCTCACACCAATAATTACGAATCAAATACAAATAATGGTTATTATTTTCTTGTAGAAGGGATATATAAAACAAAAAATATTCCTTTACAAATCAATTTAAGATACGCATATTTTGATACAAAAAACTATGATAATCATTTTTCTGTTTACGAATATAACCTTCCGTTGAATTATTCTACAGCTTTATTTTATGATAAAGGGCATAGGGCATATTTGTTCTTGAAAACAAATCTTACAAAGCGTATTGGAATATCTCTTCGTTATGCAATTACACTTTATTCCAATAAAAAAGTAATATCATCAGGCAACGATCAAATTCTTTCTTCGCATAAGCAAGACGTTGGCTTTCAATTACATATAAAACTCTAAATTTTTGAAAAATTTTTCTTTACTTTTTTATTTTTTTTCTTTGCTTTTTTGAATTTTTTCTTTACTTTTTTTTTAAAAAACAAAGAAAAAAAGGAGAGAATTTTTCAACTCTCTCCTTTCAATCAAGTACATCTGGCCGGAATCGAACCGGCACGGGTGTTACCCCACTAGATTTTGAGTCTAGCGCGTCTACCTATTCCGCCACAGATGCGTTTGCAACTCAAATTCGTTTGCAAAAGTACTACTTTTTTTTAAAGTAGCAAATAATTTGCGTTTTTTTTTTAAGTTTAAGAAAATGTGCGTAACTTTGCAACCTGAAAAAAGGAATTTCAATATTAGGTAAAGTTATGTCAGAAAAAGAACAAAAAGATACGACTGCTCTTTTTACAGGTAGAGCAACAGCGTATTTAGCTAAGAAAATCTCAGATGTTTATCAAAAACCATTGGGTGATTCTATCGTTTTGCAATATGCAGATGGTGAGTTTCAACCTTCTTTTGAGCAAAACATAAGAGGTTGCGATGTTTTTATAATTCAATCTACATTCGCACCTTGTGATAATATTATGGAGTTGTTAATGCTTGCTGATGCTGCAAAGAGAGCTTCTGCAAAAAGAATAATTGCGGTTATTCCTTACTTTGGCTTTGCTCGTCAAGACAGAAAAGATAAGCCAAGAGTGCCAATTGCTGCAAAACTTATGGCAGATTTGTTGCAAACAGCGGGTGTGAACAGAGTAATAACAATAGATTTACACGCAGACCAAATTCAAGGATTTTTTGACATACCTGTTGATCACCTTTTGGCTTCTTCAATCTTTATTCCTTATTTAAGAGGTCAAGATGTTGCAACAGAAGATTTATTGTTTGCTTCTCCTGATGTTGGAGGAACAAAACGTGCAAGTCAATATGCAAAAACATTGGGTACAGGTTTTGTTATGTGCTACAAACAAAGAAATAAACCTAATGAAATAGGCACAATGCAACTTATAGGTGATGTTAAAGGAAAACATGTTATCTTAGTTGACGATATAATTGACACAGGAAATACATTATGTAAAGCAGCAGAACTTATAAACGAATGTGGTGCTGCAAGTGTAAGAGCAATGATTACTCACCCTGTGTTAAGTGGAGATGCAATAGAAAAAATAGAAAAATCTTGTATGACAGAGTTGATAGTAACTGATACAATTCCGTTAAAAAGACCAAGCGACAAGATAAAAGTTCTTTCAACTGCTTCAATTTTTGCAGAAGCAATTAGAAGAGTTGAAAATTATGAATCTATTGCAGACTTTTACGAAATAGCAGTAAAACAAAAAGGTGTTGTAGAAAGATTCTAACACCATTAAAATTATAAATTAATAAATAAAAACTTTAAAAGAAAATGAAAACAGTATCTATGAGTGGTTCTCTAAGAGAGAACGTAGGGAAAAAAGATGCTAAGGCTTTACGTAAACAAGGATTAGTACCTTGTGTTATTTACGGTGGAGAAGGTGAACAAATAAGATTCACTGTTCCTCAAATGGCATTTAAACCATTGTTGTTTACTCCTGACACTAATTATGTTGAATTAGAAATAGCAGGAAACAAATATATGGCTATATTACAAGAAATCCAATATCACCCTGTAACTGACGAGGTGTTACATGCTGATTTCTTACAAATATTTGACGATAAACCAATTTCAGTTTCTATACCAGTTAAAACATTTGGTACAGCTCCTGGGGTATTACAAGGGGGAAAACTTATGCTTAAATTACGTAAGCTAAGAGTTAAAGGTTTACCTAATGATATACCACAATATGCAGAAGTTTCTATCAATGGATTGGAAATTGCACAAGGAGTTAAAGTTGAACAAATCAACATAGAAAAAGTTGAATTGTTAGATGTTAAATCAAGCGTTGTAGTTTGGGTTAAACCTACTCGTGCTTCTGCTGGAAGATAGTTAGATTTAATAAGAATAGGTATAAGGCTGTGCTGTTTATGTGCAGCCTTTAATTTTTTTAATATGAAATATTTGATAATAGGCTTAGGTAATCCAGGCTCAGAGTATGAAAATACTCGCCATAATATAGGTTTTATGGCTCTTGATAGAATGGTAAAAAATCTAAATATAGATAATAAATCCAATGATTATAAATTCTCTATTGAGCGTCATGCTTATGTTGCAGAGGTTAAGGTAAAAGGACGAACAATTATTTTGGTTAAACCAACGACTTTTATGAATCTTAGTGGGAAGGCTGTAAAATATTGGGTTGATAAAGAAAAAATACCTATTGAGAATGTTTTGGTAATTGTTGATGATTTAGCTTTAGATTTAGGTACAATACGTCTTAGAATGGGCGGTGGAGATGGTGGACATAATGGTTTAAAAGATATAATTGCTTGCTTAGGACATAATAAATTTAATAGACTTCGCTTTGGAATAGGAAGTAATTTCGCAAGGGGAAGACAAGTAGATTTTGTTCTTGGCAAAATAGAGGGTGATGATATGGCAGTTGTTGACCCTAAATTAGATATGTGTTGCGATATAATTAAGTCTTTTGCTACTATTGGAATGGATAGGACAATGAATATGTATAATGGGAAATAGGTTTTAAACCATTTGAGAAATTTCTAAAATATAATCAGCAACATCTTTTGGTAAGATGCTTTGCATGCATTCGCATTTTATTGTTTTTTTGCAATTGTTGCATGCTTTGTCTTTGCAAAATATTTTAACGTATTTACCTATTGGTCGCCAGCGTTCTGGATTGATTGGACGCATTGGTGGGAATAAACCAATTGCGTGCTTATTTAGCACAGCGGCAACGTGCAATGGTCCTGTTCCTGATGCAACTAATGCATTTGAGTTATTGATGAGGTTTATGTATTGTGATAAAGAAAGTTTACCACTTAAATCAAAAACATTATCATATTGTTCTTTAAATAACTCATTCCTGAATAAAACTCCTTCTTCTTCTGAACCACAAACGAAAATTCTAAATTTATTTTTATCTAATCTTTCAATTAAGTCTTTAAAGTTATCTAACCCCCATTCTCTTCCATTACCCTTGCTTTTTGGATGTAAAATTAATTTGAAGTAATTAGAGTTTTCTGACAATATGTCTGCACAAGAAGGAACTCTTTCGACACTTAGATTTAAAAAGTTATCAATATGTTCAAATTTAATTTCTTTATTAAATCCTTTAATTTTATGAAGTAAAGTTGTGTTTAGTATTGATTCGTGTTTGTTTGAGCGTTTACGAGAGAAATGTGAAAGTTTATTACAATAAAGCCAATTATAAATTCTATGAGACGTTCCTATACGATTTTTAATTCCTACTTTTTTGCATATTTTTGCAACTTCTTTGTTAGGAAAAACGTGCAAGACAATATCAATACGTTGTTCTTGTAATATTTTGTATCCATTAATTGGGTCTTTTTTTATTTCATCCCAATTAAGAAAAACATCAACATCTTTAGATAACGAAATTATAGGCTCAGTATAACTTTTGCCAAGAAATAAAACGGTCGATGAGTTGAAATATCGCTTAATTATACCAGCCATAGGAAGAGTTAATACAACATCTCCTATCCCGTCTGTCCTACTTATTAGTATTCTCATTGTCATTTAATTCTTTGAGTTTCGCATATTTCAAAAAGGTTGCTGTGGCTGAGAGTTTACACACTTGATAACCAGCATAGCCATCAAGGAAACCTAACTTGAAAATATAGTCTTTAAGAAATTTCCATTTAGGACGAAAATACAATCCAAACAAACTTACTTTCTTGCCATTCTTATGAGCTTCTTGTGCAGTCAAAGTGGTGAATTTGTCAAATTGTTGCAAGTGTGAAGATGTATTTTTATAGGAATAATGCAATAAATCTCCTTTTAAAGGGATTATTTGAGTGTTTTCAGGCAAAAATAAGGTTTCATGAACAAGTTCTCCTTGCCATTTTACGCTTTGTTTATTGAATATTCTTATTTTTTTATCAGGATAC
>CALDHX010000047.1 GCA_937901525.1 uncultured Bacteroidales bacterium | reverse complement strand
ACTGTGGAGGGTTGTCTCCACGCTGTGGAGGGTCAACTCCATATTGTGGAATTTTTTTGTGTTCGTTTTTCGGATTTTTTTTGTAACTTTGTAGAGTAAATTTAAAATGAAATAAAAATGAAAATTAAACATCTACTACTAACAGCAATAATGTTGGTATTTTGCGTAAACCTATACGCACAAAGTCCTGAATTGGAAGAATACAATAAGGCAATAGAATTAAATCCAAAAAGTTCTGATTTGTATAACGAGAGAGGCATAGTTTATTACAGCTTAGGAGAAAATCTAAAAGCCTTAGAAGATTATAATAAGGCAATAGAATTAGATTCAACTAATGCTGAGGCATATTACAATCGTGGAATTATCTATAAACTACTTGCAAAGGATAGAAACCTTGACAAAAAAAAGAAAGCAGAATACAAAGCACTTGAAGAAAAGGACAGAAAAAAATATCAGGAATTAACAAAAGAATAAATATTGTTTTTTTGCGGAGAGACAGGGATTCGAACCCTGGAAACGCTTTTGACGTTTACACACTTTCCAGGCGTGCCTCTTCAACCACTCGAGCATCTCTCCGTTTTGCAGGGTGCAAAGATAGTATTTTTTATTGAATATTGAGTTGTTTTTTATGTTTTTTTTCTTATCTTTGCAAATTGTTAAATGAATAAATAAACTAATTAAATGTTAAGTCGTCATTTCTTACGCGTAAAGGTTCTGCAATCATTGTATGCCTACAAAATGTCTAACGACCAATCTTTGGATATTGCAGAAAAAGAACTAAGTAAAAGTATTTCAGAAACATACGATTTAGAAGTATATCTTTATTCTTCATTGTTGGAGATTAGAGACATTGCCGAAAATCAAATTGAAGATGCAAAGGGTAAATATTTTCCAACAGAGGAAGAGAAAAACCCTAATATGCGTTTTGTAAACAATGCTTTATTGCAACAATTGTCTGAAAACGTTGAGCTTTCAAAGGCTATTGAACGTTTAAAGATTAATTGGATTGAACAAAGAGATTTACTCAAAAAGATTTTAAATAAGTTTAAAGCCTCTGATTCCTACAAGGATTATATGTCAAAAACAGAAGTAACTTATGAAGACGAAAAAAAGGTTATTGTTCAGCTTTTGAAGAATTATCTTTTAAAGAATGAAAGTTTTCTTGACTATCTTACAGAATTGAAGCTTTACTGGGAAAGTGATTTCCAATTCATAGGACTTTCTTTCTTGAAATTCTTAAAAGAGTTTAAACAAAGTGATACTTCTGTTAAACCTATTATTAAATCTTTGGACTTTAACGAACAGGAAGTGAGAGCTTTTGCTACTGACCTTTTCCGTAAATGTGTTAGTCATTATGATGAATTTAATTATTTGTTTGATAAGTGCATTGAGAATTGGGACGTTGATAGATTAGCTTTTTTGGATATAATTATAATAAAAATGGGATTAGTGGAGTTGGTTTATTGTCCGGAAATTCCTGTCAGGGTTACGCTTAATGAATATATTGAAATGGCAAAAGAATTTTCTACCGACAGAAGTAAATTGTTTGTTAATGGTTTGTTGGATAGATGCTTAATTGATTTGAGAGCTTCTGGAAAGATTAGAAAAATAGAAAACGAAGAGATAGAAACACAAGAGTAATGAGAAAAAGTTTTTTAATAGTTTTATTGGTGAATTTTGTTTTTCTTTCCTCTTGTTCTAAGTCGGAAGGTGAGCAAAAAATTGACTCTTCTGTTATAGAAAATATGACTGTTATCAAGTTTGAAAAGAAGGAATTGGATTTTCATCTTGTAGAAGAGGGAGAAGTAGTGCAAGGAAGTTTTGTTTTTACAAATGAAGGCAAATATCCTTTGGTAATTTATGATGTAAACACCTCTTGTGGTTGCACTGTGGCAGATTATCCTAAGGGAGAAATTGCTCCTGGCGAACAAGGTACGATTTCGGTTAAGTATGATTCGGAAGGAAGTTCAGGAATGCGTATTAGTAAAGAGGTAACAGTTAATGCAAATACAACACCTGCAAAAACAAAGCTAAGAATCATTGCTGATGTACGTTAACAGGTAATAGTTAAAGAAATTTTAAAACTAAAATAATTTAATAAAAAAAACAAAGCTATGAACTTAATGAACATTTTATTGATGGCTGGTGGTCAACAAGGTGGAGCTGCAAGTAGCATTATCATGATTATATTGATGATTGCTATTTTCTACTTCTTTATGATTAGACCACAACAAAAACGTCAAAAAG
>CALDHX010000046.1 GCA_937901525.1 uncultured Bacteroidales bacterium | reverse complement strand
TGTGAGTCTGCCTCAGCTCGCTTCGTGTAGCTCGCACTTGCTTCAGCTTTTTTTTGTGATTAAAATATTCTTGAGGAGTGCTGCTCTTCAATATTTTGTGTTATCCATGACGAGCCGAGTAGAACCGAAGAGGTGCGGCGGTGGAGCTATGACTTAAGTAGCGACTCATCTGGAGAGACCAGCCTTACAACCTCACTTATCAAAAGGAGAATTTATGAAACAGACCGATAAGCTAAATTTTAAATTGGATCTGCAAATGTTCGCTGAAGATGATGATGATGCGAACGATGATAAAGTTGATCCAAACAAAGACTTACTTGATATCATTGAGAACCTTAAGAAAAACACAGTTCCAAAGTCGGAATACGAAAAGGTTGTCGCTGATAGAAAAAGACTCGTAGATGATTTTCTCAACGGAGGAGATCCTGAAGATGAAAAGGAAGATCCAAAAGATAAGCCAGACATTAAAGCTCTACGAGATGACCTATTTAAGGGCGAACACAGTAATCTTGATTATTGCAAGAAAGCTTTAGCTCTTAGAAAGGCAATTATGGACGAAGGAGGAGTTGATCCTTTTGTTCCTATTGGTGAAAAGATAATTCCTGATGCTTCAGACTTCGCTGCAGCAGCACGTGTTGCAACTGTTATGCAGGAATGTATTGACGCTTCAGAAGGCGATTCTGGAGTGTTTACCAATTTGCTTCAACTAAAAACTATAGACGTTATGCCTAATAGAGGTAAGAAGAAGTAGAATCAACTAATATTTTATTAGGGAGGGCAACATTATGCCAAATTTCTCAGGTCAATTAAGATCTAACGAAATCTTTGCCGCTATTTACAACATGATTATCTCTCAAAGAGTTTTTGTTGATAATATTGAAGGCGGAGCTTTCGATTCACTTGTGAATAGAGCAAGAGTAGACGGTTCGCTTTATGGCGATTCAAAACTTTTCTATTCAACAGACGTGTTAAAGACTCATGCTTGGGGAGCAGATTCAGAAGCTACTAACCTACTTGCTTTAGCTCGTCCAAAATCTCCAGAATGTCAAGAAATTGTCTTAGACGTTTTCCGCCAAATCGATTTAACAGTCGATTACTACCTATCTAAGAGAGCATGGCAAGACGAAGGAGCTTTCCAAAGCTTTACTTCCGTTATGCTTGGCTGGGTTACCGAAACGAAGAAAGTTCATGACCTTACCACATACAATAGTTTCTTTGGAACTAATGAAACAAACATAGGTAGACAATTAGTCAACGTTGATATTACTTCTGCTATTGCTAACGCTTCAAGCGAAACAGAGAAGAATCAACTTTCAGCTATGGCTATCGGAGAAGCCTTAGCTAATTTAATTGTTGATATGAAAGACGTTTCAAGAGATTTCAATGACTACGGACAATTACGTGCCTTTAACGAAGATACTATTAAAATGGTCTTTAACGCTAAACACGTAAACCGCATCAAATACATTGATTTACCAACTATCTTCCACAAAGAAGGTATTGAAGCTAAGGTTACTAAAGATATTCTTCCAGCAAGATATTTTGGAACCGTTATTACCTCAAGCAATATTTCAAGCTTCTCTGATTCGACTCCAGCAGCAGGAAAACCTATTGATTCAGACAATAATCAATATACTCCGGGCAGCAACCACGCTAACGGTTGTATTCGTTCACTTGTCGAAAAGGAAGTTACAGTTGGCGGCGTTACAAAGAACTATTTTCCGGGAGATGAACTTCCAGCAGGAGCAACTATTGTTGCATCTACAGGCGACTGGCTTCCGGGCGAAGTTTATATTGAAAAAGATGACGTTATTTGTAAGGTTTATACAGAAGAACCTCCATTTATGTCAGCTTTTGAAGTTGGAACTTCATTCTTCAATCCAAAATCCTTAACTGAAAACCACTACCTCACATGGGGCAGAAACCGTTTGGAACACCTCAAAGGCAAACCATTTATTACAGTTAAAGCTGTCTAATCCGGAATAGGACAGTTTTAAAGAGGAGAGGGAGTTCTCCTTTTGGAATACTATTTTCCTCATAATACTCTCTCTCCTCATCTTAAATTTATACAATGTCTAAACTTTTAATTCTTTACGATTACAATAGTTATTACAACCGTATTATTAAAAGGTTGTCGTCTTTTCAGGACTATTTAAATCTTATTACGCCAGTAGGAAATAATCCTGCCGCTTACAAAGGTTTTATTCGTGAAAATACGAACTTTAATATCGAGGACGGAATTACAGCTCGTCACATAATTAACATAAAATCGACTGATCCTTTATATGCTAAAGTAGAGCAGCCGAATTATGTTATCCAAGAGCAGTCATATACCGAGAATAACACTATAACAAAAAAAGTCTCACGCTGGTTTGTTATAGAAGCTGTTAGAGTTAGAGGCGGTCAATGGGAATTGATGCTAAAAAGAGACGTTTTAGCTGATTTTTTTGATAATGTTCTTGATGCTCCAGTATATATTGAAAGAGGAAATCTAAACGATCCAGATAATACTCTACTTTTTAATAGAGAAAATATGACTTTTAATCAAATTAAAAAGGGAGAATATCTACTTAATAAAACTAAGCTTTCAGGAAAAGGGCAGGGCTGGATAGTAGGATATTTAGCAAGAGATGCAGAAAATTCTGATATAGGTCCATGTGTATCAGAAACAATAGCTCCTGCTGATGCTGCTACAGCTTATAATGACTTGCCGCAAGCTTTACAAGATTCTATTGAAGCTGGTTATTTTGATTTATATGACGAAAACAATATCTCATTGAACCTATATTGTTTAACCAGTTCTTCTAATGCTTCAAGACAAGGTGCAGTAGCAACTGTAAACGCTAATAAAACGGCAAGATTATATTTTCCGTATCCTTCAACGTTCGATCAATATAAAGGAGCATATATGCGAGTAGCAAGTAATGCAACTGATGCAAATGCTTCTCCAGATTTATTAACATACGGTTTTGATACATTTTTTCCTACTATCGTTCAACAAGTAAAAAATATTGCTGCTCTTGATCCTGATTATCAGCCTTCAACTACCGACTGGAGAACTCAATATCAAGGCATTATTGTCTCAAAAAATGGTAAATTATATGAATTACAATTTACTACTGCAGCAAATATTTCTTACTCAAAAGAATATTCTTATAGAAGTGCAAATTCAAATGCTCCTGCTTTACTTGCTGCTGTATCTCAATATATTTATCAAGTTTATACTCATAGCTCGTATTTTTTTGAAAGAGTTCCAAGTTATGATGAAATGGCTTCTCGTCTTTTTCAAACAAATATTCCAGCTTCACGTATTCAAATTCAACTTGTCGAAAAAGAGTTCGGGAAAGTTTCGACTACTATACACGGAACAAGAAATCCTAATTATGAAGCTCCTTATGATATATTCTGTATTCCTTATGGCTCAGTAGGAGTAAAAAATGGTAATACTTTATTATTTACAACTCTAAATAATATAGCTCTATCTACAGCAAGAGCAATAGCTTTAATAGGCACTTCGAGCAAAGTTTACGATATCCAAATATTACCTTATTGTCCTTTTGCCGAAATTTTAAATAATGACGGAGATATTGATATTAGCGGATTTACCGAAGAGGTTGATTATGACTTTATAACTAAAACTATCGAAGGAATTACGGCGAATGTAGGTATCGTTATTTATCCTAAAAATGCAAAAGGAACTTTTGATATTTCTATCTCAAGCTCTGAAGATATATATAGCCGTTGCATAGAAATAGTTGATAATCCGTTAGAGAAGAAAATAGCATCTGAAACAACTTTCGCTCGTTTTGTTTCTCCAAACTTTGCTTCTATGTTTGAAATTAACGTTCAAAAAAACAAAGGAATTGTTGATATTAACGTAGATTACTTTTTAAAACCTTACTCTCCTTATATTCATGTAGCTCCTTATTTTAAAGGGTTATACGGCGAAGATTATAATGATCCAAAAGGTTTAGTTTGTTCTGGAGATTTCTCTGTTGCTACAGCTTCTTCTAAATGGGAAGAATATCAAGTTCAAAATAAGAATTACGAACAAATATTTAATAGACAAATTGAAAATATAGACGTTAATAATTCTATAGCTTTAAAACAAGCTTGGTGGGGATTCGGAACTGGATCAGGAGCTGGAGCTTTAGCAGGCGGAGCCGCTGGTGCAGTTGCAGGATCCGCAATAGCAAATGTGCCGGGCGGTATAGCTGGAGCTGCTATTGGTGCTGTTGCCGGAGGAGGAATATCCGGTATTGCTGGATATTTTGATATTAAATATCTTAAACAACAACAAAAAGAAGCAAGAAGCTTATTTAGTGATATGTATGCTTATGAGCTTGGTAATATAAAAGCTCTGCCTTATTCTTTAACAAGAATTTCTGCTTTTACTCCAAACAATAAAATATTTCCATTTATTGAATTTTATGACTGTAGCGACATAGAAAAACAGGCATTAAGAAATAAATTAGTTTATAATGGTGCAACTATAGGCGTAATTGCAACCATAAGACAATATCTCGGCAATAGAAATTACGTTCAAGGCAAACTTATTCGTCTTGAAGGAATAAATGAAGATAGCCACGTAATAGCAGAGATAGCAAGCGAAATTAACGAAGGAGCGTATTACTATGGGGATAGCACAGAGCAGCATGAATAGAATTATTACTCTAACTTCTGGAATTATAACCGGAGGAGTAAAATCTTCTCAAAAAAATAAAAAAGAGATAAAAAGCAACAACAACAGCAACGAAATTAAAGCGGAAACAAGTGCAGTAGGCGGAGCAGGTCAATACGTTCAGATTAGACCTATAAAACGCTCAGCTTATTATGCTGCTGTGGGGCAAGAATCAGCTCAAGGTATGATTCAAGAAAAATTTAGATCTAAAGCTTTTAGCGTGAACGACAGGCTCTTAGAAGCTGGAACTTCTGGATTATTTACTGATAAAGAAAACAAAAATTCTGATGTATTAAGTAGATTTTCTGAGGCTGATAAGGAGCGTTTAAAAGCCGAATTATTAGAAGAAATGAAAAGAAAACAGGGAGGAGCTAAATAATGGGACAAAAACAACCAAATTTACCAGATTTAGTAACATTTATTCAAGCTGGTATAAATCCTAAAACACGCCTTCCTATGAAATTAGGCAAGAAAGACGTTGCTGATCCATTATTAAAAGATAATGCAAAGCGAATTTTTAGAATCCAAGACGAGCAACGAGCTATAAATACTTTCAAATGGTATAACTTACCTGCAGGACTTTCTTCTCAAGAATTAGAAAGATTACTTTATTATAAATATGCTCTTTGCTTCTTTTACTACGAAGAAGTCGGCGAGTTTTATTTTATGCCTTTTGCTCTTTGTGGAACAATAGATTTCTATGGTCGCTACAACACTATTAGACCTGTTCCAATGACTTCAGGATCAACAAAAGATGATAAAACAGGTAACTACAGAAAATTAGAGTCTATGTTAGGCAATAAAAAATTAGATGTTATTAAAGACGTTGTAGTAATGAAAGATTCAATAACAAAAGAACTTTTAACTAATTCTGCAGTAATTCTAAGAGATTATATAAATCAATTAGGGCAAATGGGAGAACCTCGTGCCAGTTTAAACGATCACTTATTGGATATGAAAGCCGACTGTGAATGTTTTTTAAGAACAAATCTTTTAATTGGATCTGGTATACAAGGAATGAGAGTAAAAGATGCTGATTCTTATACCGAAGTTACTGCTGCAGCTCAAAGTATGTATAAAGCAGCTATCGAAGGAAATCCTTATATGGCAATTACAGCTCCTGTAGAATTTCAAGAATTACAGCCTTCTTCCACTCTTAAAGCAAGCGAATTTTTCCTTGCTATGCAAAGCTTAGATAATTTGCTTTTATCAACTCATGGTATTGAAAATACTGGTATTTATGAAAAGCAAGCTCATATTTTAGAAAGTGAAAATCAAGTCAACGCAACAAATGTTTCTCTTACTCTCCAAGACAGACTTTCACTTCGACAAAACTTCTGTAATATAGTTAATAGTATTTACAATTTGGGAATATGGTGCGAAGTTTCTGAAACAGTATCAGGTATTGATATAAACCAAGACGGAGTTGTTTATGATGAATCAACTAACGGAGCTGGTTCAGGACATTCTGTTGAAGAAGAGGGAGGAGAAGAATAATGGTTCGTATGCTTCCGCAATATAATACAAAAATATTTACTGATATTTTTCCAAATTATGATTCTTTTAAAGACTGTTTTGATAATGACTTTGATTCTTACGCTAAAGACTGTATTCCTTGGGATTATTTAAGAACTTTATACTGGCTTTTATTTTCTCGTTATGGTTTTAATCCTATTGTTAATTTAACTGAAGATTTATTCAAAGCAAAAGTAGTAGCAATTACTTTCCAAAAAGGTCCTACATGGGTAAGAAGGCTTCAAATTCAAAGTGATTTAAGAGATCTTACAGATGAAGAACTTATTACTGGAGCTAAAACAATATTGAATAAAGCTTTGCATGACGAGACAGAGCCGGGAACTGATACAGATACAGAACTTCCATATCTTAACGCTCAAGACGTTTCTAAGATAAAGAGATCTAAAATTGATGCTTACTCTTATCTAAATGACGTTTTAAAAACTGACGTATCGCAAGAATTTATTGATAGTTATGCTAAACTATTTTCAAAGTTTGTTACTCCGAATATTTCCTTTATATATGTAGACGAAGAAGAAGAGGAGGAGGATAATTAAATTTATGAACTATATCTTATTACTTGTCTTAACATGGCTTCCATTATTAGCTGAATCTGGATTACTTGTTTTTGTTATTAGATTTATTGCTAAGCAACTATCAAGTCATTTTTCTATTCCTAAAAAAATTGTTGAAGAGAACAAAGCTCTTAAAAGTGAATTATCAGCAACAAACAAAAAACTTTCTAATGTGGAAGAAAAAATACGTATTCTTATTGAAGAAACACATAACAATACTTTACAAATGAAAGGAATAAAAGTTAATGAAAGCGTCAAAAAGAACTAAAGACGTAAGAAAACTTGCTATTCTTTTCTATTGCCTTTCCTTGGCTCTTACTATTGGAGTAGTTATTTTTGTCTTAATTGCAACATTTACAAAAATAGGAGGTTCTGATAAAACAGGAGCAGATATTTTATCAGAGTCTTTTAAAAATAGGCTTATTTCTTTATCTTTAACAGCTATAATCTGTGTAATTTTAATTTTTATTATCAAAGATAAAATTAGACAAACAATTTATATGCTTTGTATGATTATAGCAGCAATTATTTATAAAGAGACAGGTATGTATATCGTAGCTGGTATATGGGCTTTAGATGAATACGTTATTCACGCTTTATTTAAGCATTATAAAGCCTTAATTACTATCAATAAAGAAATAGACAGGAGAGGATAGTTCGGTCTGTCTATCAGCCTGTTTATGGGTAGAAGGTGGATAACTTCTGCCTTCTACTTCTAATAAGATTATGGACGAAAAAAAGCAAACTTTCTTAGAAATAAAGATTCTTCCGGTTCTCAATTATGTTGGAGCTATCGGAGCTTTAATCATGTGTGTTGCTTATGTAATTGTTATATTTATACTTATTAACGGATTTAAAGCTGAAAAAGTTCTACAAACGACAATTTTTGCAGCTGTGAGTGCTGGAGTCGGTCTTATTATTATGCAGTTCTTAAAACATCAAGGCATAGCTTTTGCTGAGATGAATCCAGATAATAAAAAAATTATTGATGAGTATTATCAAAGTAAAACGAAAGATAAAAAAAATCACTCTTTAACTTATTTCTGGATTACTTCAGTAATTAAAGATACATTGATTAAAGGTTTAACACTTGCAGCAACGTCCGTAGGAATTATTTATATAGTTATTCAAGGATCGCACGATTATAATTTATTACTATTAGCTTTTGTTAATTTACTTATGTTTATTTGCTTTGGATTCTTAAGCTTAGTAAAAGCTTATAAATACGTATTTAATAGATATATTCCATACTTGAAAGATAAAATTGCAGAAGGGAGAAATTAAAATGCCTGATACAGTCAAAGTAATTCGCAATATTCAACAACAAGTCTATAAAAACATGAAGGATATCAAAGATATCCAGCAAGGAACAACAGTTCTTGCAGAATTTGGTATTAAAGTAATAGGTCAAGTTGATACGGCTGAAGAGCTTCCTGATCCAGCGACTTACGAAGGGGATTATGGAGATGCCTATATCGTAGGAACAGAAGAGCCATACGAATATTATATTTTTACACGTGCTTTTGAAGGACAAGAGGAACCTTCATGGTTTGATTTAGGAATCTTTCCAGTTCCAGGTCCAGTTGCCGAAGTCTCTGCAGAAGCGAGTGCTGGCACACTACCAGCAGGAGATCCTGCTACTGTTGGCGTAAGCGTTGTATCTTTCGGAACTGAAAAACATTTATCTTTTGTTTTTGGTATTCCTAAAGGCGATAAAGGCGATAAAGGCGATAAAGGAGACACAGGTGCTACAGGTCAAACTGGTTCTCAAGGTCCAGAAGGACCACAAGGACCACAGGGAGAAAGAGGACCTTCTGGTCCACAAGGCGAGCCGGGTGCTTTTCACTTACTTGGACTTTTAGCAAGCGAAGATTTACTTCCAGATGCTTCTTTAGCTGGTGATGATGATGCTTATGCAGTAGGAACTTCAGTTCCTTATAATGTTTACGTTATTATGACTGTAGACGGAGTTAATAGCTGGTTAAATATAGGTCCTGTATTAACTGCTATGAGTGATACATATTTAATTTCATCACAACCAGCAAGTTCAGGAACTTTAACTGCAGAACAATTATCCGCACTTTCAAATGATGCTAACGGCAATTTCATAAAAATTGCAGACTTTATCTTTGTTAAATATGCTTTATTTAATTATTACGCTGTTGTTGCTTATAATGCTTTGGGAAGCTTAACTTTTAGAAGAGTTTGGTTTCTTAATATCAATTCATCTACCGGCGTATGGAATTTAGTATATCAAGATTTCTGTGACTTGGAATCAGATCAAGATTTAACAGGAATCAAAAAAATTCTTAGTGAACTTAGATTTCAATACGAAGGAAGAACAGATTATATTAAACTTTTCTCTCCTTCATGGGGAGGTTTAATATTCGCCGACCAAGCAGGAGAAAAACTTTTACATTTATATAGAAGTGGAACTCAGAGATTTGTTTCTTCAGGTGGAAATAACGATACAGATTTAGGCTCAACAACTCAACAATGGAAGAATTTATTTTTAGCAGGCAATATCTCTGACGGAACAAACTCTGTTTCAGTAGCTGATTTAGCTGCTTTAATTGCATACGCTAAAACACAAGGCTGGATTAGTTAATAATTACTTCAAACTTTTTGAACTAAAGCTCTCTTCGGAGGGCTTTTTCTATACGTAAGTATATACTTAAGTAATATTTTTGTAAATCTACTTTACATAATTAAAGCAAGGTGTATAATATAGGTAATCCAAAAAGGAGAAGGAGAAAAATATGGAGAAATTAGTGATTGCAAGAGACGGAAATCTCAAAGAAACATTTACTACCACAGTCAGAAATTGGGGAGCAACTGAAAAAGGTTTTTACTATCAAAAGATGAACTTTGAATATATAGAAGATAATAAAAATGTTTTAGTTGAAGTTATTAAACTTTAAGGAGATCTTTATGAGAAACGAAATTAAAATTTTCTTAAAGGACGGCACTATTATAATTTTTGAAAGTGCTTCTTTATTATTAGGAAAAGGCTTTGCTACAGTAGAATTTAGCGAAGAAAAGAAAGGTATTTTCAAATCAAAAACAATGTATGATTTAGAAAAAGTTGATGCTATTACTGTTATTCCACATAAGGAGCAAAAGTAATTATGTGGGAAGCAAGAGTTAAGGAAGGAGAACTTGAATTGTTATGAACTTTAAAGAATGGTTATTAGCAAATTGGGATAATCTTAGAAAAGATACGAAACGCTTTTCTGATGATGAACACAAAGTCTTAGACTTAGAAGATAATTCTTGGTGGATTAACTATTCACACGAAAAACCAATAGACAGTTGGGATAGATTATTTGCTTTATACTTAATTGACGTTCATTCAGAGTGCCTTGATAAAACTTGGAATGAAGTAAAAGATCTTGAAGATATTAAGGACTTCAGTATTGATGGTTATGCAGGTAATAAAGCTTACAACAACTATGAACGTGAATGGCTTAGTGATGAAGTTGCTTGGAGAGAAATGGCTAATGTCGCTAAGCAAGGTAGAGAAAAAGTCTTAATTGACTTTTACTACGACGGCGGTTGGTTCGGTGCCAGTTAATAAAAAAGAGAGCTGGGAGGATTATTATGAATAAAAAACAACAACAACTACAAGAAGAAGGTGTAAAACTTCTCAATATTAGAAATAAAGTTTACTTTGCTATGACTTTTTTGGATTCGTATTTACAGGTTCATAAAGACGAAGAACATGATAATAAAGCAAATGAGCTTTATTTTGATTCTATAAGAAATTCTATTGGCGGTCTTGAATCAGTTAGAGTTTATCTGGATCTAAAAGTTAAACAGATTAACGATAAGCTCAGAGATAACTTTATTAAACGTATGCTTAAGAAGGAGAAGAAAGATGAAAATAACAGCAAATAAAAAGTTTTTTGATGATGCAGAAAGAAAACGCTTCAAAATTTGGCTTATTGAAAATTCTACCATGCAGGAAGAGGTTGCTAAGAAGCTAAATGTCTCTGAAACGTATATAAGCCTCGTTTTAACGGGCAAAAGAGCTGCAACTGATAAATTCCTCAAGGGCTTAGAAAAACTCGGTTATAAGGAGATTAAATAATATGTTAATGAAATGTAAACCTACTTTTGACTTTCAGTCAGTTGAATTTGATTTTTCAATTCAAAGTGATGCTGATTTAGTAGAAATGGAAGAAATGTATAAAAAAGTTCTCGATATATTAGTCAGAATCGCTCCAGAACAAGGCGGAACTAAGAAGGCAGTTAAAGTTACTGAACCTTTAGCGACTCCAAGCCAGAAGGCAACAATGGACCGCTTTGGTATTCACTACGATTCCAGCACAACAAGAAAGCAAGCTACAGCTCTTATTCAAGCCAGTATTGACGGCTTAGAGGGCTAAAAATTGGGATTATAACCGGAAAATCTGTATATAATCTACAAATTTTCGGAAAATTGACCTAAAAATGAGGTTATTTTTATGAACTACGTTGAGAGAATAGTAGCAAGACAGCAGAAGGAGTATAGGAAAGAAACCTATATTAACTTTAAAGAAGCTGTTATTGTTAAGCTTAAAAAGAGAGAGTTAGAGGAAAGACTCAAATGGTTAGAAGATAACGGATATTCCTTTATTAAACATACAACCATGAGAGCAAAATTTCCTGCTCTTTCCTATTCTTTAACTTACAACGATCATCTTATTAAATTGTCTTATTTTGACGGAGATAAATTTTATTGGTGCAGCACTAACTACCATGACGATCAGAAAAATATTGAGACTCCTAATAGCTTTAAGACTTTTAAGGCTATGTTTAAGAAGAGAACCGGAGTAAAAATGATAGATGCTTTCGGCAAAATAGAGCATAGTTTTAAGCTTTTTTGTCCTAAACCTTTATATTATATATCTCCGCTCTGGGAAAGGTGTGTATGGCTCGTAGATATAGCAAAAGAGGACTATTGCTCTCACTATCCAGCAGCTGCAACAGGAATCCTTCCAGATGCAAGCACAAAGCTCGAAGTAAATAGCTATGTTAAGCCTAATAAAGAATACGAGTTTGCTTTTTATCCAGATACAGGGCATATAGCAATTTATAACGAGTTTGATACTCATAACTTTAATAATTATATTAAAACTTATTCAGCTAAAGTGAGAGTAGGCAAAATTGAAGCTAATTATTTTGGCTCTGATTCCAGAACAATTTTAATGAAGAGATCCAATTATTATTTAAAAGATGAGATTCTTCACTTTTACGATATTAAATGTAATATGCCTAAGAACTCTCAAGAGTATTTTGATAGCAAGATATTTTTGTTAAAATTTATAGGTATGTTAGAACAATGCAGTAGTAAAATGTATAGCTCATATCCTTACGCTCATTTAGCATCTGTTATTAAATGGAGAGCGAATGTTAAAATGTTTAGAACTCTTGAAAAAATCGGTTTTAGAAATATTATTCAAGTATGTGTAGACGGTGTTATTCATGCCGGAGAACCTATTGGATCTAAAACTAATCAATTAGGCGAGCTAAATTTAGAGGTAAGTAATGCTTTATTCGTTCAACGTGGTATAAATCAATATATATTGAAAGGCGAAAAGTATAAAGAAGTAAGGCATCAAGGACTCGATATTAACATAGATTCTAATAACGTTATGTCTTGGTTTGCGAGCGAGAAAATTGACTTTCTGTCTTATATAAAGAAAAATCATGTAATCGAGGAACTGTTATGAAACGAAGAAAAAGAAGTAAGGCTTATGCAGCGTATAGAGAAAAGTTCTATGCCGAAAAAAGAATTGGTAACACGAAGCAGGGCGTAAGAGTTTTAACAGCTAAACAATACCGTAGGGCAAGAAAAGAAGGCATAAATGATACGAAGATCCTCGAAGCTCAAACAATGCTTCACGGACAAGCTGAAAAAAAGGCTTTCTGGCGTGAATATAAAAAGGCAAGAAAAAGAATTTCAAGAGGAGAAACTCTTATTTTTGAAAATAAATACATTAAAAGCAGAGATGAAGAGGGAAATATAATTTTCCGTAAGGAAGAGAAGGAATTAGCTTATCACTATAATTTAAGCGGAGTTCTTAAAGATAAAGAAGCTATACATATTTTAATTTCTTATAGAATTTTAAACGGAGAAGATAGAGAAGAGGTCCTTGCAGATTATGGCTACTAATAGCGTAGAAACGCTTGTTAAAAAACAAGTTGATAAAATCAAAGTCGTTAAGAAGATCCAGCGAGATAAAGCCTATAAGCAGCAGCTTTATGATGCTAAAGAGTGGTATACCGTTAGATCCTTATTAGGGAACCAATGGGCGAACTGGTTTATCATGGCTGGGGCGAGAGAAAGAGGTAAAACCTTTTCGGTTCAGGATTATGTATTGAACTGTTTTTTTAATCCTAAATCAAAATTATATAAAGTTCCGTTCTACTGGTTGAGACTTAATGATATAGCAATTAAAAATATGATGATGAATAACGGTGCTAAAATGTTTGAGCCTATCCTCGTGCGAAAATACCGTCTTGAAGGCATCAAAGTAAGAGGGGATAGTATTTTTATAGGCGGAGAACTTTTATGTCGTGTATTCAGCCTTTCTACCGCATATAACGAGAAAGGGGCGGCTATTTTTGACGCTAAAATGTTTAAAGGCTGTAATATCATCATAGATGAGGTCGCTTTGGAGAAAGGTCAGAGAAGGACTTTTGATGTCGTTTATAACCTTAAAATGCAGATAGAGAACATAGTTAGATCAGAAAGAAAGAACGTAAGAGTCTTTATGATGCTAAACAATACAGAAGAGTGTCCTGAACTCATGGCTATGTTTGGCTTTATTCCTATTGAGTTCGGCACTTACAAGCTTAAAAGAAAGCATTGTGTAATAGACTATATAGCAAATAATGCAGCTTACGAGAAAAGAAGATCCAATGCTCTGGCTAACGAGATAGATACAGGCACAGGAAACTTCACTAATAAGATAGAAAGGGATTTACAGCTTCTTTATAGGAAAAGGCTCACTAAGCCTCTTTATATCATTAAATTTAGTAAAGATCCTTCTGACTGGTATACCATTTGGGAGAACAACGTTGTTTGTCCTTACTATGGAGAAAAGAAATACTGTATTGCTATGAGAAGATACATAGATGAGTTCTTTGATATGAAGCTACGTGATTCCGTGATAGAGCAAAATGACGTTAGGAATTTCAAGTTCAAAGACATACTCACACAGACTCTCTTCTATAAAAATCTTGAGATCATAAAGAAATAAGCTTACAATAACTATACGACTAAAAGGAAGGACTGGAGTTCGGATGCTCTCCGGTCTTTTTCTTTGCGAGCTACACGAAGCGAGCTGAGGCAGACTCACACGAGAGGCTGACTCTCACATCCATGCGGAGGCTCACACAAGAGACTCTGCTACCCTATATTTGGAGGGAGTATAAGAT
>CALDHX010000045.1 GCA_937901525.1 uncultured Bacteroidales bacterium | reverse complement strand
ATAATGTTTTGATTTTAAATTACGGAGGCAAAGGTATAAAAAAGAAGCAAGATTTAAAAATCTTGCTTCTTTTAATGTATTAGGTAAAGTATTATTTAATGTTATTTTATCACTTGAAAACTCAGCATTGTACTCTGTTATTATTCCCAATGGCAACAATATTTTTTCACTTTTCATAAAGGATTTGTGTTTACAATATAACCCATCACCGATCTGTGAACCCAAAGGCATTTCCACACCAAAGATAAATAATTTTTTTCAATAAAAACAAGGATTTCTCAATTTTTTTTCAAAAAAGTGGCATTTTTATGTCACTTTTTTTTATTTCCGACTATTTATATATATAATAATAAAATTAAAACATTAAAAACATGGTAAATTACGTAAAAGTGAAAAGAAACATTTTGCTAGGAAACAATCCTGGGGAGAGATATGTCGCAAGATTAGTTAGAAACGCAGACGTATCATTAGATGCTTTAGCAGAAAGCATAGCAAACTCAACTACAATTACTTATGCCGATGTAATAGCGACTTTAAAGGCATTGGAAATTGAAATAAGTAAAGCAATTCTAAACGGTAGTGCAGTGAAATTAGGATATCTAGGTTCGTTTATCCCTCAATTAAACGCAAAAAGTCAATCAGAGAGTGATACCTGTGATGCGAGTTCGATTACAAGATATTCTTGTAGATTTTATCCTTCAACCAAATTTAAACACAATTTAAAACAAGCGAAGTTTGGTGAAAAGAACTTGGAAATCAAAGGTTTAGTAGAGTAAAATTTTCTTCCTTCTTTTATACCCCTTTTTTAAACTACGTCAAAATTGGCGTAGTTTTTTTTATTTAAAAAGTCTTCCTTGATAGGTGTTTCTCTCTATCATTCTTTGTTCTATTTTTTGTACAAGGGTCTCATTTCTAAGCAATTCCCAATTACTTCCTCCTTCTTGAAATCTCGGAGGTACTTCTCCTGCAAAGCGTTCTATTACTATGTGTGGTGAGAGTTTTTCAAGAAAATCTATCATAAATTCCTTATATTCATCGAATTTCATAAAGACAAAGTCCTCAGGATTTTCTTTCCAGTCTTTTATTATAGGGGTGTTTTTTACAAGTATAAGTTGGTGAAATTTAATTGAATGCAGTGGTAATTCGCTAAGAATTTTCGCTTCATCAAGCATCATTTCAATGCTTTCTCCTGGTAGTCCGAAGATTAGATGTCCTCCTGTAGTTATTCCTCTTTTTGCACTTTCTTCTATCGCCCACACGCTTTGCTCGAAACTATGTCCACGATTTATTCGTTTAAGTGTTTGATTATAACAACTTTCTATTCCAAATTCAAGTATAATTATGTGTTTTTCACTTAATTCTTGTAGGTAATCAAGTACCTGGTTATCAACGCAATCAGGGCGTGTGCCAATTACTAATCCTATTACATTTGGGTGTGAGAGTGCTTCTTGATAGCGTTGTTTTAAGACTTCAAGTGGGGCGTAGGTGTTACTATATGCTTGAAAGTAAGCAAGATAGTTTTTAACGTTTTTATATCTCCAAGAGTGAAAACTAATTCCTTCTTCTATTTGCTGATAAATAGTTTTGTTCGGGCAATAGGAGGGGTTAAATGCGTTGTTATCACAAAAACTACATCCTCCAAAAGATATTTTCCCATCTCTATTTGGACAAGAAAACCCTGCGTCTATGGAGAGTTTTTGTAAACGCTGTCCATATTTTATTTTAAAATAGTTAGAGTAAGCATTAAAGGGGCGTGAGTGCCCCCATGTGTATTTAGTATGTGAATTTTCCATATGGAGAGTGGATTTCTACGCTCTTTTCTCCCTCTTCTACTCTTCCTACTATTTGTGCCTCTACGCCAAATTCTTGTGAGATTTTTATTATTTTTTTCGCTGTTTGTTCATCGGTGTAGATTTCCATACGATGTCCCATATTGAAGACTTTATACATTTCTTTCCAATCAGTTTTTGATTGTTGTTGTATCATTTCAAACAATGGTGGAATAGGGAATAAATTGTCTTTTATTACTTTACATCCATCGTTAAGGAAGTGTAGAACTTTTGTTTGTGCTCCTCCTGAGCAGTGAATCATTCCATCTATTTTTTTACGATATTGTTTTAAGATTTTCGCAATAATAGGAGCGTAGGTTCTTGTAGGAGAAAGGACAAGTTTTCCTGCTGTTATTTCTTCTTTTGTACTTGGGTCAGTAAGGTTTAATCCTCCGCAATAAACAACTTCTTTAGGTAATGAGTTGTCATAGGTTTCAGGATATTTTTCTCCAACTGTTTTTGAGAATACATCGTGGCGTGCAGAGGTTAGTCCATTGCTTCCCATTCCTCCGTTGTATTCTTCTTCGTAAGTTGCTTTTCCAAAACTTGCAAGTCCTACTATTACATTGCCTGGTTTTATGTTATGATTTGAGATAATATCTTCTCTTTTTGCTCTTGCGGTAACTGTGCTATCTACTATTATTGTTCTTACTAAATCTCCAACATCTGCTGTTTCTCCTCCTGTAGAGTAAATGCCAACTCCAAGTTCTCTCATTTGTTTTAGAAACTCTTCAGTTCCTCCTATTATTTCTGAGATTACTTCGCCTGGTATTAGTTGTTTATTTCTTCCTATTGTAGAGGAAAGTAGTATGTTATCGGTTATTCCTACGCAAAGTAAGTCGTCAATATTCATTACTATTGAATCTATTGCTATGCCTTTCCAAACGCTCATATCTCCTGTTTCTTTCCAATAAGCGTAAGCAAGGGAGGATTTTGTTCCTGCTCCATCGGCATGCATTACTATGCAATAGTCCTCATCAGATGAAAGTATATCAGGTACTACTTTACAAAATGCTTTTGGGAATAATCCTTTGTCAATGTTTTTAATTGCGTTGTGTACGTCTTCTTTTGCAGCAGATACTCCTCTTAATGTATATTTATCTGTACTCATAATTCTTTTGTTTTTAATACTTTTTGTACATCATCATCTATTTGAAGATAGAGTTTATAGAAATATTCATCTCCATAGATGTTTTGTGCAAAATATGATTTGATCAATAGTTTTATTTCTTTTTTCTCTTTTTCGCTAATAGTAGAAGTGTTTACTTCTTGATTTTGTGCAAAGTGTAGCATTTCTTTATACATCTTTTCACTAACGCTAAACTCATTTATGAATTTATCTCCACTTGTAAATTGAGTAAATTCATCTCTGTGTTTATCAAGGTAGTCAAAGCAGTATTTGTATATTAATCCTTTTCTTATCAAAAGGGAATAACTTTCACTTCTTTTATATAGGTTATACGATAGTTCTTTGTCAGGTTCTATTCCTCCTCCTCCATAGACTATTCTTCCTTTTTTTGTTTTATATTTTAAACTATCAGCGTGTGAAATAGTGTCGGAATTGTTCTCCATTTGTGCATATCTCTCAATGAAGTCCATGTAATATTTTTCGCTATCTCCATTTGTGTAAGGACGTTGAATACATCTACCACTTGGGGTGTAGTATCTTGAAACTGTAAGGCGAACTACACTACCGTCAAGGAGTTGTTTTTGTTCTTGAACTAATCCTTTTCCAAAACTACGTCTTCCTATTATAGTTGCTCTATCGTTGTCTTGTAATGCTCCTGCAACTATTTCAGAAGCAGAGGCAGATATTTCGTCTATTAGTACTATTATTTTCCCTTTTTCAAAGATTCCTTTTGACGAAGCAAAGTAATCTTGACGTCCTTTTGCTCTTCCTTTTGTATAAACGATTAAATCGCCATCAGGTAGAAATTCATCTGCTATGTTTATCGCTGCATCAAGATAACCTCCTCCATTTCCTCTTAGGTCGAAGATTAACTCTTGCATTCCTTTTTCTTTTAAGTTTATTAACGCTTGATAGACTTCTTTATGAGAGGTAGCAGAAAATTGCGAGAGTTTGATATACCCAATCTTAGAGTTTATCATTCCGCTATATTCTACACTATGTATTGGTATTTCATCTCTTTTTATAGTGAAATGCAATAGTTTTTTGCTATCGGAACGTTTAATTGCTAATTTTACTTTTGTTCCTCTTTTACCTTTTAGGAGTTTAAAGACATCTTCGTTTGTGATATTCTTACCACATACTATAGAATCGTTTACCTTAACTATTCTATCGCCTGCCATTATACCTGCTTTTGCAGAAGGTCCTCCAACTATGGGTTGTACTACTACTATTGTGTCTTCAATTATACGAAATTGTACTCCTATTCCATCGAAATTGCCTTGAAGATTTTCGTTTTCTTTCGCAATTTCTTCTTTTGTCATGTAAACTGAATGTGGGTCAAGGTCTTCAAGAAAGTTTCTAATCGCCTTATCTTGTAGGGAATCAATGTTTACTTGATCAACATATTGATTGTTTATCATATTTATAACATAATCCAATTTACTTTGTCCTAAAGAGGAAACATCAACAACCTTAGGCATTAGTAAATCTACTAATCCTATTGCTATTAGTGCTACAAGGAGTATGATTATATATTTTCTACCCACGCTGATAGTTCTTCTAATTTCAAGGCAGGAATATCTAATTTATTTTTCTTTCTCAAACCATTAAGGTCGTTGAAGAGTTTGTTTATATTCGCTACTTTTAAGTCTTCTATTTTATTTATTCCTGCTTTTCTTAAAACTGCTACCCACTCTGCAGGAACACCTTGTTCTATGAATTGTTCATCAGAGGAAACTGTTGCTTTCTTTTCAGGTTTCATTTGAGGGAATAAAAGCACATCTTGAATAGATGGTGAATTTGTCATAAACATACATAGTCTATCTATTCCTATTCCCATTCCTGAGGTAGGAGGCATACCATATTCCAACGCTCTTACAAAGTCATAGTCAATATACATCGCCTCATCATCTCCTCTTTCTTGTAGTTTCAATTGGTCTTGGAATCTTTCCAATTGATCTATTGGGTCATTTAATTCACTGTAAGCATTTGCTAATTCTTTTCCATTAACAAATAATTCAAATCTTTCAGTTAATCCCTCTATGCTTCTATGTTTTTTTGTTAAAGGAGACATTTCTTTTGGATAGTCATAGATAAAAGTAGGTTGAACGTAGTGATGTTCACATTTTTTTCCAAAGATTTCATCTATTAGTTTCCCTTTACCCATAGTGTCATCTACTTCAATACCCATTTGCTTGCAAGCGTTTCTTAAATCCTCTTCTTCCATTGTGTAGATGTCATATCCTGTATGTTCTTTTATGGCATCACGCATGCTTACTCTTGCAAATGGACGCTTGAAATCTATTTCTTTATCGCCTAATTGTACTTTTGTTTGTCCATGAAGTGCAAGTGCTACTTTTTCTATCATTTGTTCAGTGAAGTCCATCATCCAAAAATAATCCTTGTAGGCAACGTAAATTTCCAAACAAGTAAATTCTGGATTATGAGTTCTATCCATTCCCTCGTTACGGAAGTTTCTTGAAAATTCATATACTCCTTCAAATCCTCCAACTATCAATCTTTTTAGATATAACTCATTTGCTATTCTTAAATAAAGAGGTATATTTAAGGTGTTGTGATGAGTAATAAATGGTCTTGCTGCGGCACCTCCTGGGATAGATTGTAATACAGGAGTTTCTACTTCTATGTAACCGAATGAATTAAAGAAATCTCTTATAGTATTTAATATTTTTGTTCTTTTAGCAAAAACATCTCTAACGCTCGGATTTACTATTAAATCCAAATATCTTTGACGATAACGTTGTTCAGTATCGGTGAAAGCATCGTAAACCACACCATCTTTTTCCTTTACAATAGGCAATGGTTTTATTGATTTACTTAAAACTGTAAGTTCTTTTACATGAATAGAAATTTCACCCATTTGAGTAATGAATACATACCCTTTTACTCCTATTATATCTCCTATATCCAAAAGTTTTTTGAAAACAGTGTTATACATTGTTTTATCTTCCTCAGGACATATTTCATCTCTTTTTACATATAATTGAATTCTTCCCCAAGAATCTTGTATTTCAACAAATGAAGCAGCACCCATAATTCTTCTACTCATTATTCTACCTGCTATGCTTACTTGTTGAAATAGTGTATTATCTTGTGGAAATTTCTCTAATATTTCACTTGTTTTAGCATTAACTTCATATAAGGCAGCAGGATAAGGTTCGATACCTAATTCTCTCATTTTTACAGTTGCTTCTCTTCTTAGCAATTCTTGTTCACTTAATTCCAAACTCATACAATTATATTTTTTATGATTAAACTGCAAAAATAAAAAAAATATTGAAACTTTATTGTATCTTTGCACAATAAAAAAAAGGAAAAAAGTTATGATTGGAGTAAACAAGGTTATTTTAATAGGCAATTTGGGAAAGGACCCAGAAATAATATCGTTTGATGACGTAAAGAAAGCATCATTCTCATTAGCAACAACTGAAACTCATAAAACTAGAGAAGGAGTGAAAATTGAAGAAACTGAATGGCATAACGTTATATGTTGGAGAGGTTTAGCAGAAGTTGCGGAAAAATTCCTCAGAAAAGGAACTCATCTTTATGTTGAAGGAAAAATAAAATCAAGAATTAGAGAAGATAAAGAAGGTAATAAGAAAAGAGTAGTAGAAATAGTAGCAGAAAACTTCAAAATCTTAAATCGCTCGCATTCTTTTCATTCCGCAAATGGTGAAGATGCTAATACGGATATGATTTACGATAGTTTAATTGAGGATTCTTATTCTTTATCGGACGAGGGTAATAATTTATCGAAAATACTTGCAGAAGATACAGAGTTAAGCAAGTTAGGCGATTTGCCGTTCTAAAAAACTTAAAAAAAAAGCTAAGAAATAATTTTCTTAGCTTTTTTTATTTTTATTTTTCTTTATGAATCATAATGTCTAATATCATATTATCTACCTCGTCCATTGCATAGCGTCCTATCTTGCCTAAGTTTTCAATAGAACGGTCAATACATCCTTCGGCAATTCCATCAGTTGAATCAACAACTTTATCATTCATTGCTAAAAGTACAGAATCAAAAGCAGAATTTAGTCCAGCAGATACTTTTAAAGCACAACTTGGTTTTGCACCATCGCATGCCATACCAGTAATAGTGTTAATCATATTTCTAATAGCATAACACATTTGATAAATACCACCTCCTTTTAAAAGAGTTATTCCTGCTGCTGCACCCATTGAAGCATTTACTATTCCACAAAGAGCAGATAAGCGTCCAATCTTATTCTTTATATAAATAGACATAAGATGAGAAAGAGTTAGGGCTCGAATAATTTCTTCTTTTGTTTTGTTGGTAAGTCTTCCGTATTCATATACAGGTAGAGTGCAAGTTAAACCTTGATTGCCACTACCTGAATTAGAATAAACAGCAAGAGTTGCACCGTCCATTCTTGCATCCGATGCTGCACAAGACTTTGCAATTACTTGTTTTCTAATATCTCCTTGTGCTATTTTGTTTAGTTGCTTACCAATACCTAAACCATAATCATTTGTTAGTCCTTCTTGTCCTATTTTATCGTTGATTTCAACCGTTTGATAAATCCATTCTAAAAAGTTTATATCGGTTTTTGTAGCGTAGTCAAAGATTTCTTGAGCACAAAGTGTATCTACAATAAAAGTATTATTATTATTTTGAGTTGCAGTTTCCTTTTCTAATTCCTTGTGTAAGATTACGTTTTCACCCTCTTGAATATGAATGAAATTTAGGTGATTTTGAGCAATTATTACCTTTGAATAGTTTTTATTTCCATAGCAACGACATTCTATGTAGAGTTTTTCACTTGTTTTTGCAACCTCAATTTTTATTTCATGAGAAGATAACCACTCTTTTGCTTTATCTACATTGTCCTTTGCATTATCAAGTACTTGTAATTCTTTACTACTTTCTCCGCAAACAACGCCCAAGGAAATTGCAATAGGAAGACCAATCATTCCTGTGCCAGGAATACCAACGCCCATTGCGTTTTTTATAATGTTTTTAGAAAGATACATCTCTATTCTATCAACATCTTCTCCTATTATTTCCTTTGCCTTTGCTACGGCTAAGGCAACAGCAACAGGTTCAGTGCAACCAACTGCCAAAACAATGTTTTCTTGCATTAAAGTTTTTATGCTTTCTTGTCTTGTCATAAGTTTCAAAGTTTATTTTTCAGAATATACTTTTTTTAATATCTCTGCTCTATATTTTTCGGCATATTCTTTTGAGAAAGTTTCAAAAGATAAGTCTTTTGAGTAGTTTTCTCCATAGTAAACAATAATTTTTTCAAATTCATTAGCAGGATAGTATCCCGGAATAATGGTTATAACTTTAAAGTCTTTATCTAAGATAGAAAATGAAGGGTAACCCAAACGATTGTTTAGTAAGTAAAGTGCTAATTGATGAGCAGTTTTTCTTCTTGCATTAGCATCATAGTTTGGATTTTGATAAGTTGTACCATTTATTGTAACATCTTCTGCTTGTTCAGCATTGAATTTTGATGCAACAAAGTAATGATTCATTAACTTTGCAATTAAAGTGTCGGAAAAGGTGTCGCTATCCATTTTTTTACACCAACCACACCAATCAGTGTAGCAATCAACAAAGTATTTCTTATTAGCATTTTCTTTTTTCGCCATTTGTTTTTCTACTTTGTCAATTTTTGTCCAATTTATTTTCTCTTGTGCAACACCAAATACTCCAAGTGTTAAGAATAATAAACTAAAAATGATTTTCTTACTGTTCATAGTCTTGTTGTTTTTTTGTTATTATTGTTTTATTACTTTTACTCCTTTAAAATAATGTTCAATTACTTCCCAATATTCATAACCCTCTTCACACATTTTTATTGCTCCCTCTTGACTCATTCCAACTCCGTGTCCATATCCTTTACCTGTGAGTTTTACCTCTCCACCCCATTTTTGTACGTTGAAATATGTAGATTTTAAATCAAAGTCTTCTCTTATGGTTTTAAGCGATATACCCATTATATCGGTTTTTCTTCCACTCTCTTGAGAGAAAGTTAATAAGGCATCTTCTATTTCTTTATCTTTTATGTTTAAACCTTTATTTCGGAAATAATTTAACCAATCTTTTAATTTTATATATTTCTCCCATTGATAGTGTTTACCTCCTACCGAGAAACTATCTTCAACGCTTACTAAATAAGGCACATCTTTTCCCCAAACATCTTTCGCATTAACGGTCTCTCCTCCTGAATTAGAATGGAAAAGAGTTTCTATGATATTACCTTGCGAATCTACAATTACTTCTCCTTTACTTTTATAAGCACCTTCGGTTACTTCTTTTTTATTTGCCCTTGTTTTGTATGCTTGACAATGAACCCCATCACAAAGATTATAACCCTCTCCGGCATGTTTTTCTAAGTTGTTCATCAAATAGTTTCTACAACATATTGCTTGTACTTTAAAAAAGTCAATATTTGTTGTTGCACCCCAAGTTTCGCTTTGTACAACTCCTGCAATATAGTTGTCAGTCTTTACAACATTGATAATAAATAAGGACTTATTTTTACTTGTTATTTCTAAACCATCTTCATATCTTCTTTCAGTTATTTGAGGGTTTAAAGGTTTTATTTGAAAGAAAGATTTTAAACCACTTGGCGTTAAATTTATTTTTTTTGCCTTTTTGTATATCGTGTCGTTTATCTTGATTTCCAATTGTCCATCTAAGTCTTTTACTATTAGTTTGGTAGTTTTGCTTAATTTTAGTTTATCTCCTTGTTCGGTTTCTAAGAAATAACTCCCAAAAGAAGGAATAAACATCACCTGTTCAATGTTTTTATCACTAAATAGGCGTATTCTTACATTTTCCACGCTACTTGCTTGTGAAAAGGCAGTGAAATTGAAAACAAATATTAAGGTTAGAATTAAAAATATCTTTTTCATTTTTTCTTATTTAAGTCTTCTATTATCGATTGTGCAATAGAGGGCGATGCTCCACTATCACCTAATATGTTTTTTAGTTTATTGAATAAATATTGCATTTGTTCTCTATAAGTTTCATCAAAACATATTTTCTTAAACTCTTTTTCTAAACAATCCTCATTCCATTTATCTTGTAGCAATTCTACAACTGCACTCTCTTTTAGTATGATATTGACCAATGAAATGTATTGAATTTTCACTAAATACTTAGCAGCAAGAAACGAAAGTGCATTTGCCTTGTAGCAAACAACCTCAGGAACATTGAAAAGTGCAGTTTCAAGCGTTGCTGTGCCTGAGGTAACAACTGCACAGTGTGCATTGTTGAGTATAGAGTAAGTATTGTCGTAAATAAGTTTTACATTATTTCTCTCTCCAATGAAACTGCGATAATATTCTTCGCTATGACTATTTACTCCTGCAATAATGAAATCAAATTCCGAATATTTATCTACTAAGGACAATTGAATAGGAAGCATTTTCTTTATTTCCTGAGTACGAGAACCGGGAAGAAGAGCGACAATGGGTTTCTTTCCCAAATCATATCTTTCTAAAAATGCTTGTTTATTTGCATTAAGAGAATAATCGTGTATTTCGTCTAACAAAGGATTACCCTTATATTCAACTTCCATTGAATGTTTTGCGTAAAACTCTTTTTCAAAAGGAAGAATAACATAAAGTTTTTCAAGAATCTTTTTCATTGTTTTTATTCTTCCTTTTTTCCATGCCCAAACTTGTGGAGAAATATAGTAATAGTTTTTAATTCCATTCTTATGAGCAAACTTTGCTATTCTTAAATTAAAACCAGGATAATCTACCAAAATAAGAGCATCGGGTTTCCAAGCAAGTAAGTCCTTTTTGCAAAGAGATAGATTGCCCAAAACAGTTCTTAAATTCATAACCACTTCAATAAAACCCATAATAGCAAGTTCTTTTATGTGTTTTACTAAGTTTTTTTCGCTATCTTGTGCAATCATTTTATCGCCTCCCCAAAAACGAAACTCAGCATCTTTGTCTCTAAGTTTTATTTCTTTCATTAGGAAGGAAGCGTGTAAATCTCCTGAATGTTCTCCTGCTATTATATAATATTTCATAGTTGTACAAAATTAAGAACTAAAATTCAAACCACCTATAAAGTTTAAAAAATATAATAGAAGACAGAATCCGAAAACTAAAATTAAGATTAGTCCTTTTGTTGCTTTGGAATATTGTTTTTTTGCGTAGTAACGAAGAAGTAAGATATCAGGTACGAAAGCAAATAAGAATAGTTTTGCATTATCGTTTATAGAACAATTCAAAAGGTGTAAGCAAAGATAAATCACACCTATTGAAACCAAACAAAGCACTACGCCAAGAATTAACCCAATCCAAAAATTATCTTTTTTTAACATTTTTCAAATCTATTTTTTATTTCTTCCATTACTTTATATGCAGTGAAATCTACTTGCATAGGCACAATGCTTGCATAGGATTGTTGCATTGCAAGATAATCTGCCTTAGGAGAATTGTCCAAGCAATGATATGTTCCGCTCAACCAATAATAAGGTTCACCATGAGGTGTTTTATATTCTACAAATTCTTCTTCCCAATATGCTTTTGCTTGATGACAAACCTTTGTTCCTTTGATTTGCCCTACTGGGAAATTGACATTTAAACATATTCCTTGCTCTAATCCGTTTTTAAGAACGTCTTGACAAATGTTTGTAATGATTTGTTCGCAATTTGTAAAGTCTGCATCTTTGTTTGCAGTGTCTATGGAAAATCCAACGCTTGGAATATTTTCTGCACAGCCTTCAAAAACTGCTGCCATAGTGCCAGAATAAATTGTATTTATAGATGCGTTGCTTCCGTGATTGATTCCCGAAACCAAAAGGTCTATTTTTCTATTCGCAATTATTTTATTGATTGCTATTTTTACACAATCAACGGGCGTTCCGTTGAGTATATATCCTTCATATCCCGAAGAAATTTCCATTGTTTTTAGTTTCAAAGGAGCATTTGAAGTAATTGAATGACTTTTGCCCGACATTTCGTCCTTAGGTGCAACAACAACAACGTCTCCTAATTGTTTCATCAGACGAATCAATACACTAATCCCCTTAGAGAAATAACTATCATCATTAGTTATGAAAATCAGCGGTCTTTTACTTTCCATAAATATACTATTACCCTAATATAAAAGGCAAAGATACGAAAAGAAATGAGAAATTTAGAAATTTATTGTTAATTTTGCAATCGAAAATTTAAAGAAATGCTAAATAAACTGATTTTATATCCTGTTAGATTATTACAAAAGATAGAAAACAAATTCATTCGTTTTCTTTTTGTAGGCGTAATCAATACTTTGTTTGGTTATGGGTTGTTTGTGCTTTTCATTTGGTTTGGAATGCACTACTCAATCGCCCTTTTATGTGCGAATTTCCTTGGAATACTTTTCAATTACAAAACAACAGGGTACATTGTCTTTGCAAACAAAAGCAATCGCTTGATTTTACAATTCTTTATGGTTTACGGAGTAGTCTATCTCTTTAATTTAGGCGAACTATACCTATTGGACTCTTCTAATATTTATGAAAACATACTTTCTATGCCTATCATGGATTTCTTAGACACACTTCCTATCAATCAAAACAAAGTAGGAGACGTAATAGGGCAAGCAATTACCCTCTTACCAAACGCAATACTTTCCTTCTTTTTGAATAAGATTTTTGTTTTCAAAACATCAGAAAAATAATTCTTTGCTTTTTCAAAAAAAATCAAAGAAAAAAATTAAAAAAACAAAGACTTTTTTTCGTAATTCTATTTTCCTAATTTACTTGGACTTACACCTGCAACTCTTTTAAAGAATCTTGAAAAAACATCTATTGAAGAAAATCTCAATTCTCTTGCAATTTGTTCAATAGGGTAATTAGTTTCTTTTAATAAAGTTTTAGCCTCTGTTATAATTCTTTCATCTATCATTCTTTTTGAAGATTTTCCTATTTTTTTTCTTAAAACAAAATCCAAATGTCCCTTAGAAACGCCTAAATTTTCAGCATAAGATTCACTATGTTTCCAATCAAGATAATGTTTATCTAATAATTTAAAAAATTCTTCACAAATACCAAAATCATTTACCTTATCATAAGAGTATAATTGATAGAAATATTGATAAAAAGCAGAGGTTAATAAATGTTTTAAAGCCTCTAATCTGTAAGGATTATGAGTATAAGAAAAAATTCTTTTAATATCATTAACATGATGCAATAGAAAGAATTCACCTTCTTTATTTAAAATAGATAAAGGATGGATTTTAATCTTTGTATTAACACTAATCTCACTTGAAAAATTGTCTAATAAATTTTCTCTTAAAGCAATAGAACTTAGTAAAAAGGTCAAGGAAGCATTTTTTTGATAATTGATAACTTTAAACATAGAGTTAAAAGGAATAAATAATATTGCAGGACTTTTAATTGTATATTTAATTAAATCAACATCAAAAATAAACTCTCCTTTTTCAAAAAAAATACTAACAAAATAGCTGTTGCTGTTTCCATTAGATATGATTTTTAGCAGATTTATATCGCTTGAATACATAGCATTGTAATCTATCTTACAACTATCTTCAATGTTGTCAAATATTTCTTTAAAATCTATAGATTTAATCTTGTTGAGCATAAGCCATAATTTGTATTTATTTTTTTGCAAAAATACATATAAATATGAATTAAAAAACACAAATATTTAAATATGCCAAAAGTTTATTTTATTATGCCAAAAATTATTCAAAACAGCCAAAAACTTCCCTGAAATTGCCAAAGGTTTTTCGGTTTTTTTTGTATATTTTTGCAAACGAAAATTTCAATTAAACTTTTTAGTGCTAAAAAACAAAAAGAAACAACGATGAAAACAAGCAGAAAAAAATAAAAAATATTTAATAACGTAAAAGAAAAAAATTATGGCAAGAATTAGAAAAATTTTATTAGCAGTATTTCTATTATGCAATATAAGTGCAATAGGACAAGTAAGTATAAAAGATTATGAACACGATGAAAATTGGTACGTATTACCAGAAGACTCTAAGTATTCATTAAATAACTTTGTTGAATTTTATAAAAATTTCATTATCAAGATACGATTCATTTGTTATAGACACAATGGATTTAGACAAACAATTAATAGATTCAAACATAGCAGTCTATAAATTAAAACACTACTTTAATAACATAGAAGTAGAAAACTCTCAAATGATTGTGTTTTCCAAAGCAGGGAATGTACAATTTGCATACGGAGAAGTTATTGATAACATTTCAGACTACATAGATGTAAAAGCAACAACAATATCCAAAACCACATCCCAAGAATCTGCATTAAATTATGTTGAAGGTAACTTTG
>CALDHX010000044.1 GCA_937901525.1 uncultured Bacteroidales bacterium | reverse complement strand
GCGGAGTTTATTACCTGAAAGTATTTGACGGACACTCTACACAAACAATAAAAATTATTAAAGAATAATCACAAAAAGGAGGGCAAATAGCTCTCCTTTTTTTTCTTTGAATATATCAATAGATTATTCTTCAAGGGTGTTGTTCCCTTGTTGTAATCTAAATATCATTTTTTGACGCTCTATTTCGGTTGTTAATTCCTCTTTTGTTGGCAAGAATGTAAGGTACTTCGCTTGGAATAATCGGTCATTGTCTTTGAGCATCGAGTATCGTGCCATATCCTCACTCGTGCGAGAGCAGAGTATAAGGCCGATTGTCGGATTATCTCCTTCTGTCCGTTTTAGTTCATCGTACATTCGTATATACATATCCATTTGCCCAACATCTTGATGACTGATTTGCTCTGTTTTCAAATCAACAAGCATAAAACATTTGAGAATATAGTTATAGAACACCAAGTCAATATAAAAATCTCCCATATCTGTACGGATATGTTGTTGACGAGCAACAAAAGCATAACCCTTTCCTAATTCCATAATGAATTTTTGAAGATGTGCGATTATCGAACTCTCTAATTCAGTTTCTGAGAATTTAGTGTTTTGGGCTAACCCTAAGAACTCTGCTACAACAGGATTTTTGATAAACTCTAACTTATCGCCCTGCATAGGTGCTGTAATCTGTTTCATTTCATCTATTACCACGTCCTTTGATTGCGACTGCAACAGACGATAATAGTATTGTGATGATATATTACGATGTAGCGTTCTTACACTCCACATCTCTTTTGCAGCCTCTTGCATATACCAATAGCGAGCAGTATCATCATTAACCGTAAGTAATTCACGATAATGTGTCCAAGTAAGATTTGGCACTCGCGAATGCCAAATCTCTATATCTTTGAAATAGAGATAGAATTGACGATAATCCTGCAAGCGACGAGCAGAATACGAACTACCATATATTGGCATCAATTCGGTAGCAAGATTTTTCAACAAGGCTTTGCCATATTCTGCACGTGCAGCACCGCCTTGTTCTTCTTCAACAATACGACGACCTACCAACCAATTCGATTGAATCATTAATGTGTTGATAGACGAGTATGCTTGCATTTTCGCTTGCTCGATAATCTGCTTAATATCGGCAATAATATCTGCACTATTATGAATCTGTATCTGTTTCATGTCGCAAAGATACTGCTTTTTAACAAATTGGCGTGAAATGAGAATGAAATACTCTTATAATTTAGATAAATAATTAAAGAATAAGAAAAACAAAAAGGAGGGCAAATCGCTCTCCTTTTTGTTTTATTGTAACCGCCATTACGGTAATGAACATTATGAAACTTTCCTGTTTGAAAACTAAGATTATATAAATTACATCGTATATTTAATTTTGTTTAAATACCTAACCTTGTAGTGTTCTGAGAATTATTAATTCTTAGTGCTCTAAAAATTGTAAAAAAATTGCTTTTATTATGATTTAAAATGTATGATAAATTAAGATATAAATCAAAATTTTATGTTTGTGTTATATGTTAATCATTGCTCTGTGCTTTTTTTGTAAGGCTTTAGGATTATCTGCATCTACAGCTAAAAATAACTCTATAATCTCTTTCTTGCTTAATTTGATTTTATCTTGATTTTGTTTCCACCATTTATAGAATTTCACTGGACAATCTTTATATGGTACACTTGCTGTAACCAATCCTTGATAGCCAGGAAATTCTATAAGAAGTTTCAATCTCATGTAATCTCTATAATAGTTGAAATGTTGAAGTCGCAACTTATTGGTTAAAATTTTAAAATCTTCTTTCTCAATCCATATATTATACTCTACAATTGTTCTATGTAATGATACAGGGTCTTCTACCAACCATTTCTTGATAGGCATAGTTAGTGAACCTATGGTAAGCATATTATCACTAAAGTAATGCTGTTCTTCTTTTGGCTTGAATAAGTCGGAATGAATATTTGAGCCACTTAGAATTTCTGTAGTATTACTTTCTGCGACTTTTGCGTTTCGTTTTAGGTAATCGATAATATTCACATGGTTAACCATGTTCCCTGGATACTTTTCAAAAATTTCGTCATTTGACATACCAAGGAAGAAGTCTTCAATCATATCCCATCTTTTGTCATTACTGAAATAGTTGATGAAGAAATGTTCAAACAATTGGCAACTAACCTTATGTCTATTCTTTACAGACTCAAGGATATAATTCTTGTATGTTTGACTATTAGAATCTTTTTCAATTCTACGAGGGTCATTTAAACGCACGAACAGTTTAGGATCGTCACCACCAGTTGTTTCAAATGTTCCTAAGTTCATAATTTCCAATAATGACCCTAATCTGATATGATTCTTCAAAGGGATCTCATTGATAGAAAGGAAACGATTTACACTTTGCTTATCATGGTTCTCATATAATTTTGAGAAAATAGAAATCAACTGAGTCGTTTTTGCTCCATAATTAGTGCTGAATACCTGATATTGCATTACTGTACCTTGATGGCGTTGTTGTAGGAACGAATCACCTTCAAGTGCACTTGCAAATGCCATATAACCGGAATATGTGCCAAGAATAAAAGATGCAATATTCTCTGCATTATATTTTGGACTTAGATTACATTTAAGTTTTTCCACATATTCGTTTTGCGTAAAGAATTGATTTCGATATCTAAATTCTGCAAATGTTTCACTTACAGCCTTTAGAACAGAACTAAGTTCGCTAAGCACTATACGGTAAGGCTGTTCTATATTGATTGATACCTTTATTTGTGGTACCAATTCAATATTGTGTTCCCATAAGAATCGTTGTTTGTAGAATTCGCTTTTCAACTGTGGAAAGCTTTTGTCTGAAAAATGTTTTGACCAAATGCTATCCAAGTTCAGTTCAATGGTATGATAGCTATACTTTGATTTGTTAATTTCAGTAAAGCAGTTTCCAAATAACTTCTTCAATCTTTCTATACCAACATCATTGGTACGTGCGTATACCTTAGTAAACAACTTCTTAGGACGTGCGATAAGAACATTGAATCTGGTCTTTATAAGATAATCCTTTTCAATCATCATTAAAGCTGTAGCAACTTTTTGCTCCACCTCTTCGGTGGTGTCAAAGATGTAAGCAAAGTCATTAGCAGCTACAAGCATATTACGTTTCTTTCCATTACTATTGAAATATCGTATAATCTTTCGTAATACTTCTTGCAACTGGAAAGTCTTAAGTGAGGAAATGCCGAACAACTGCTTGCTATATCTCAAATCTGATTTTGAGAATGTCAATGCAGCATAACCTTGAATATTCTCCTTACGGGCAGTACGTCCTATCTCCTGTATATAGTCGGGAAGCAAGCCTGATGGTGCATGATGATATACAACTTGGATGTCGGGTATATCTATACCCATACCGAATGCTTTGGTTGATATCATTATCTTGCATTGATTGCTCTTGAATGCTTGATATGAGAATTGTTGTTGATCTCTGAGCATTCCACCATGATAGGCTACAACCATATTGGTATCAATTTTATCTGCTTTGTCTTTGAGTTTGTTGATATGTCTTGTATATGGAGCATATACAATACCCTTCATTCCAAGTTCTTGTATGCCTTTAACAAATTCAATAGTTTCACTTTCTTTATTTTGGTCATATTTGCCTGATGTGTAATCATCATGCGTATCTATGATAAATTCTATGTTCTTTCTACGCACGTTACCGATAAACTTATGAGGATCGTGCATGTTAAGGCTATTGATACTATCAAAAACCATATCATTGATTCCGCCATACACAGCTGTAGCTGTCAGTGCTACCAATGGGAATATATAGTTATTGAATTTCCTAATTTTATTGATGTGATTACCCAAGAACCAGTAGTCTACACGGAAGTCGCGTCCCCATGTGGTGATAAGATGGGCTTCATCTACAATCAACAGACCGAGCTTTCGTTCTCCGAGGAAATAGTGTATGTCGTATGAAAGCAGTAACTCTGGAGATAGATAAAGTATATCTATATCACCTTTTTTACAGCTTTCAATAATCTTATCTCTATCAATAAGTGTTAAATCACTATTTAGGAACTCAACCTTGGTATAATGTCTGTCTTTATGAAGTATTTCTACTTGGTCGGTCATCAGTGCCTTCAGAGGTGATACAACAATTGTTACATCACCGTTATTAGCAGCATGAAATGCAGGTAACTGGAAAATCAAAGACTTACCAGCTCCTGTTGGTGCTGTAATAAAGATATCACGTGGCAGAACTCCTTCACATCCTTTCTTATATTCATTGATGATTGTATCAACAATTAGTCCTTGTGAAACAGGTACAATATTACTGTTTATTTCTGGATTCTCATAGATGAGTATGTTTCTGAACTCAGCGGATGGCCCCCAATATTGTTTTAGTAATGATACTGTTTCTGCGTGAGGAATATAATCTTGCTGAATAGATTTTTCTTGCAGGATATAAACACCGCCTCCGAACTTTGCTAAAAGATGGTTTAGCTCTTGAAGTGTCTTATGTATTGTATTGTTGAGTATATTTTTCCCTGAAATTTTGACAAATACTTGTTTGCAGAAGTTGGAATCCAAGATGCACTGATTAACAAAGCCATCTATAGCATAAGGATTAGATATAACATCAAGAACATCTGCATTATCTTGTGTGTTTGCAGAAGTCAATTCTTTCTGAAGTGTGAAAAAAGGCTTTTTCTCAAGGATATCATCAAAACTTTTTAGGGTATAGAAGTAGTTTTCGTTGATCTTGAATTGTTCTGCTTGATATACTGGTAATTCTTCTGGTCTTTCTTCATTTGTATTTTTGTTTGTGTCCTCAATATAGTTGTTTTTTGATAGAGGGAATAGTGATCGAAGATTATCATATACAATAAGAACACGCTCTTTGAAGAAATCTTCAGATAAATATTCGTTTATGTATGCAAATTGCTGATGAGAAACAATTTGATAATTTTGAGCAATCATCAATTTAGAGAATACTGTTCCAAACCACTCTTTGCTGAATAGTATATCATTACCATTCTTGTCAAAAGTAGATAGGTCTGTTATATATTCAGTATAATTCTCTATACTGATATATGGGGTGATACCGGTAAGCACAAATATAGTATTTGCTTTTACTTCTACTTGTTTTTGGATGATTTTTTCAAGAGCTATTGCATATTTGTCTTTTAAATTACTCATAATATTTTATCTCATTTATCAATTGCAAGTTTAAGCATTTTTTGTTAAACCAAATATATTTTCTTTATTTTTAATTGAGTTTAAATTTTGTTATAATTTATCTTATGCCGAGATAATCACCATGGATTGTAAATATCAAACAATACTTACATGTGTTCTTTTACAAGGTCGCACATTGCCTTGACTTCCCTTTCGGCAGTGAAGACTTCTCCGTGCTCAGAAACACGTTTGCGAGAAACTATTTGTGAAGATTTTGTTTCTGTTGGCATAGGCTTCAAATATTTTTTGAACTTGAAGCCTTATTATTAAGCAAAAAGAAAGCGTGAAACCGTTCGTATTTTACTTATCTAATTCTGCAGGCTCGCCAAAGCCTTGTACACAGATAAGGACAAACGGTTCACGCCCATAGGACGCGAACCTTCAAAACTTACTCTCGTGTACTTCTTTAAATTTGGCGATTTGCAGAATCGAGAATAAGAGCTAAAAGCTCAATAATCTATTTTATATTTTCGATTGTTTTCTACATTCTATTTTTACTTTTTATTTCACTTTGCAAATATATGTAATTTTTTTCTAATCTTTTCTCTCCAAAAATTTTTCTTTGCTTTTTGAAATTTTTTCTTTGTTTTTTGTGATTTTTTCTTTTAAAAATTTAAAAAAAGCAAAGACAATTTAAACTCAATTAAAAAACGATAGTTTTTTAATTGAGTTTTTTTTCGCTATAATTTATTAAAAGATATCACTTCTCTATTATTATATATATGTATGCTTTTTTGGAAGTTTTTTTGTGCTTTTGGGGAATAATTACATTTGCTTTTTGGAAGAAAAAAATTCCTTTTTCGCAGGTAAAATCTTCTTTTTTTTCATGAAGATGATAGTATTTGATTGATTTTTTGGTAGATAGAGGGAAATGTCGTAACTTTGCAACTTTTAATACTTTAATAATTATAAATTTTAAAATATGGGTAAATTTAGAAAAAATTGGACAATTCTATTGTTCCTTTTGTTTGGCATTCGTTTGGTGAATGCTCAGACTGAAGTAACGATCGGAAGTGGTACAGAATTAGGTCCTGCACCTGTTTTTGCAACTGCTCCGTCAAGTTACATTCAAAGTCTGTATTTAAGTACAGAACTTCAAGCGGGTTTGATAACCTCTGTGAGTTATAATTATGGTTTGACTGATCCTATAACTGTTTCTCCTTCTTCAATTTATATGGGAGAAGTTGATAGAACTGCTTTTTATGGTGATTCTGACAGAGTGCCTGCGGATAGTCTTACACAAATGTTTTCAGGAAGTGTTACTTTCTCGCAAGGTTGGGTAACAATAACTTTTGATGAGCCTTTTATCTATTCAGGAACAGGTAATTTGGTAGTGGCTTATCTAAATAACACTGCAGATTATCTTTCAGATCTTGAAGGCTATTTCTATTCATCAACTACTGATGATTATAAAACAAATCTATTATACAGAATGTATGGTACGATAAACATAAATAGTATAGGAGGTTGGGGAAATCAGCAAATGGCTCTTAACCAAAGACCAAATATAAAGTTATCTATTGCTTCGTTAGAAGGTTTTTGTTTTGCTCCAAGTAATGTAAATGTTTCTTCTATTACAGGAGAGAGTGCTGTTGTTTCTTGGAATGCTCCTGAGGGACAAAATACTTTTGGTGTTGCTTATAAGGAAACATCTTCTGAGGCTTGGATTACATTGCCTAATGTTACGGGTACTACAACTACTTTAACAGATTTGGAAGGCCTTACAAATTATTCTGTAAAGGTTTGGACAATTTGTGGAGAGGGTTCTTTGAGTAGTGAAATTGTTAGAACGTTTACTACAAGTGTTTCTTCTTCTCAAATAGCAACTCTACCATACAATGAAACTTTTGATTCGCAAGAGTCTGTTTCTTCTTGGTTATTGGAAAATGGAAATAATGTAAATAAATGGTATTGGGGAACTGTTGAAAATAATACAACTGAACTTCCTACAAGTGGTGCTTTATTTATTTCTTCAAACGATGGTTTAGGTAATGTGTACAATAATGAAGAAGAATCAGAAGTGTTTGCAAAGAAATATATTCAATTCCCTGAGGCGTTAAACTTTAAGTTGGCGTTTGATGTTAAATGTATTGGAGAGGTGAATTGGGACGAGTTGTATGTTCACCTTGTTGCAAATGGACAATCGGCTAATGACAACAATTTAATAGGAACATATTCTGGTATATCAAGTTGGGAAAGAAAGGAAATTCTTTTGCCTGCTTTTTATGCTAATCAAACTATGCAATTAGTTCTTCGTTGGTATAATGACTCTATGGATGGATCGAGTCTTCCTGCTGCGGTAGATAATATTTCTCTTACTGCTATGACTTGTGGAATGGTGAATAACTTGGCAGTTTCGTTTGATGAAAATGAAGAAGGTGTTATTGCAGAGGTTTCTTTCTCTAATGCAAATCCTGCTGTTGATTCTTATATTGTAGAGTATGCTCTTAATGGAACAGACAACTGGACTTCTCTTACGGTTGATACAACTATTGCAGAAATTACAGGATTGCCTTATGCTACTTCTTATTCAGTTAGAGTGAAAGTGCATTGTGCAGATGATTCTATGAGTGAATATTCAGAAACTATAACGTTTACTACTCCTTGTGGTATGATTACTTCTTTCCCTTGGACAGAAGGTTTTGAAAATCCTTTTGTTGAGATTGAAGGAGTAGGTAATGCGGCTGCTCCTCTTTGTTGGGTACAATTTACAAGAGATGATTATTATATGTGGGATCGTAATACTGTATACACTTCTTCTGGAAGTGGTTGTTTAAGAGGTATGAATAGTGCATATTCTTCTGATGCAAATGCGTGGATGATTTCTCCTGCAATGCAGTTTACAGGTGGGGAAATGCTTGTCTTCAAAATGAGAAGACAATATGAATCTCATATTGCTAAATTGAAAGTTTATACATTATCAGAAACTGAACAACCTCTTTCTACTATAAGTGATACTTCTCGTTTCCAATTGGTAAGATCGATAGAATTATCAGGTTCTGGAACAGAATATACTACTTATGAAGTGGGATTGTCTTCTCTTCAAGGTCAAGGTAGATTTGCTTTTGTTTTTAGTGAATCTGCAAATACATTCTATATTGATGATGTAAGAGTTGAGGCTCTTCCTGATTGTCCAAATGTATATGGAGTAACAGCTCAAAGAGTTGGTACAAATAGTGCTTCTGTTAATTTCGATACTTCAAATGGAAATAACTCTGGTTGGGTTATTGCTTATGGACAAGCAAACTCTGAATCGGATTTTAATCCTGAAACAGTGCCTGCAAATCAACAAATAACTATAACTTCTGCTGATCAATTACCATATATAGTAGAAGGGTTATCTTCTGGTGCTTATTATTTTGCTGTTAAACAAGATTGTGGTGGAGCTTATTCTCCTGCTGTAAGCGTGTTTATTCCTGTTGTTAATACTATTCCATACACACAAAACTTCGATTCAAATGTTGCTGGGGAATGGGACTTAGGATTGTATAGCGGAACTAATAAATGGGTAATAGGAACTGCTACAAGTAATTCAGAAGCTCCTGGAAGTTCAATGTATATTAGTGATAATAATGGAGATAGTAATACATATACCTTTACTTCTCAATCAAGATCATACGCTGTAACTTATGTTTCTTTTGGACAAGCTCCTCAATTTACTCTTACTTATGATTGGAAAGCTATGGGACAAACAATTGGTATATCAGCATACGACTATGGAAAGGTTTATCTTCTTCCTGATTCTATGAATATCTCAACTTCTCAAACAATTAATAACTCTTATGCTATAAGTGGTGATCTTGTTGGTCAAAATACATGGCAAAGTGATACAATAGAAATAGATGCTACTTATGCTAACTCGGTTAGAAAATTGGTATTTGCGTGGTACAACAATTCTTCAACAGGTACTAATCCTGCTTTGGCAATAGATAACGTTTCATTAGTAGAGGGTAACTGTGGACAAGTGGTTAATTTGAGTGTAGATTATGCTCAGGGTGCAGAAGGTATAGATGCAACTGTGTCTTTTGATGATTATTCTCAAAATGCTTCATACGTTATAGAATATAAATCAGAGTTTGATGCAGATTGGACTGTAATGACATCAACAACTCAAGAGCAAGTAATAACAGGTCTTGACTTTAATACAGAATATTCTTTCAGAGTTGCTGTTGTTTGTCAAGATGGAAGTCAAACAGATTATACTGAAATCTCAGCACAAACACCTTGTGGAGCTATCTCGCAACTTCCTTGGGGAGAATCGTTCAATATTACACCTGATGAATGTTGGATTTTAAGAAAAGGTGCTTTGACAGACACTGTATATACAAATGACTTACAAATACCAACTTCTTATGAAAGTCCATGGACATTCGATGCTACTAATGCAGTAGGTGGAATAAGCAATGGAAGAATGCAAGCCTACGTATATGGAACAACTGCGAAATTCTGGTTGATTTCTCCAACTATAAATATACCAACTGAAGGAGTTTATGAATTAAGCTTAGATGTTTTAGCTCGTAGGACTATGGACGATGTTGCTCCTGCTCCTGCACCAGATGATAAATTTGTAGTTTTAGTATCTACTGATAATGGTATTAGTTGGACAACATCAAATGCTATAATCTATACAGATTCTGATGCTGACACTACTCGTGATTTTGCAGATTTCAATCAAACTCCAACAAGAGTTAAATTTAAATTAGAAAATGCAGAAGGTGTAGCATATTCTGGATTTGTAAGATTTGCATTCTATGTAGAAAGTACTCAATCTAACGGAAGTAATTATGTGTTTATAGATAATATTGCTGTAAATCAATGGTCAGATTGTGAATCTCCAATCAACCTATCTGTAAGCAATGTTACAAATAACACTGTTGATTTAACATTCCCTGAGGCTGAGGGAATGGAAGGTTGGGAATATATTGTAGTACCACAAGGTGGAAGCATTGAAGCTGCAACACCGGTAGAAGTTGCTGAAAGTCCTGTTACTATTGATAACCTTGAATCAGAAATGAATTACACTGTTCATTTGAGAGCAATTTGTAGCGAAACTTCTGTTTCTCCTTGGTCAGTAGGAGCTTCATTTACAACTACACCAGACCCAACTCCAATACCATATACTTGTGATTTCAACTTTGAAGCAGGTCAAGCAACAGGTTGGTTGTTGAAAAATGGTGCTTGTGCTAATAAATGGGTTGTTGCAAATCCAGCTTCTTTAACCTCAGGAGCATTATTTGTTTCAGGAGATAATGGAGTAAGTACAAATTATGGTAGTGGTATTTCTGCGATAATTGCAGAAAAAGTATTCTCATTTGGAGAATCAGATTCTATTGCAATAAGTTTTGACCTTACAGTAGGAGGTGAAGTAATAGGAAATGAAGTTTACGATTATTTGAAAGTATATTTAGTTCCAGAAAATACATCGTTTGAACCTTCATTAGAATATCCACTTCCATCAAACGTTGGTGCGAACTATTCACAAGGCGTAATATTGACAAATGCAGAAGGAGGGTATTATGTAGCTAATCAAACAGCAACAATAAACATTGAAATGCCAACTCCACAACAAACAAGTAAAATAGTATTTGTTTGGGTTAATGACGAATCAATGGGAATTCAACCAGGAGCTATTATAGATAATTTCAGTATTACAGAAATAAATCCAGAAGTTCCTTGTTTTGCACCAGCTAACCTTGTTATAGAAAACTCAAATGACACAACTACTTTCTCTTGGGTTGCAGCTGGAAGTGAAACTCAATGGGAAGTTCGTTTAGGAGAGGCAGAACCAATAGTAGTTCAAACTCCTACATACCAATTTACAAATCTTGCAATTGGACAATATACAGCATACGTAAGAGCTATTTGTAGCCAAACAACATATTCTGAATGGGCATCAATAGATTTTGAAATAGCTGTTGTAGCACCTGTTATAACAACAAACGATGCAACAAACATAACAGCAAATTCTGCAACTCTAACAGCAAGTGTTCAATTAGGAAATCAAACTATAACATCAGCAGGTTTCAAATATAGAGCATCAAATCAAGAAGAATGGACTGTTGTTAACTATACAGGTGAAAGTTATGATAACATAGTAGTTGAAATAACAGAACTTGCTTCTGCAACAGAATATGAGTTTAAAGCATTTGTAGTTTGTGGAGAAACAGAATATGAAGGAGAAGTAAAAACATTCACAACTCTTGCATCTTTGCAAGAAGAATTAAGCAATATGCTTTCAGTTAGTTTGTATCCAAATCCTGCAAAAGAATCTGCAACATTAGAGTTCTTAGGATTGAATAGTGAGGCTAAGATTTCAATTGTTAATATGAAAGGACAAATCATAAAAACAATAGATATTCAACCTTCACAAAGCTATGAATTAAACTTAACTGATTTTGCAAGCGGAGTTTATTACGTAAAAGTAATTACAGAGGGCAAAATTATAACACAAAAGCTAATAGTTGAATAGTTTAATTCTCAATAACATAAGCGGAGTAACAGAGAAAAATGTTGCTCCGCTTTTTTCTTTATCGTTAAGTTTTAGTATTTTTGCACACTATGAAGACAATAGTAAGCGGAATGCGTCCCACAGGAAACCTACATTTAGGTAATTATTTTGGGGCTTTAAGAAATTTTATTCAATTACAAGAACAAGAAAATTGTTTCTTTTTTATAGCAGATTATCATTCACTAACCACTCACCCTAATCCAGGTGATTTGCATCAAAGGGTAAGAACAATACTCGCACAATATATAGCTTGTGGATTAGACCCTGAAAAAGCAACAATCTATATTCAAAGTCAAGTTCCAGAAACAGCAGAACTATATATGTTCCTAAATATGAATGCTTATTTAGGAGAATTGGAAAGAGTAACTTCTTTTAAAGATAAGGTAAGACAAAACCCTCAAAATGTTAATGCAGGACTTTTGACTTATCCAACTCTTATGGCAGCAGATATAATCTTGCATAAAGCAACACATGTGCCTGTTGGAAAAGACCAAGAGCAACATTTGGAAATGACACGTACCTTTGCAGGAAGATTTAACCGCATGTATGGAGTAGATTACTTTCCTGAACCGGTTGCATACAACTTTACAGGAGAGCTAATCAAAGTTCCAGGCTTGGACGGCAGTGGAAAAATGGGCAAAAGTGAAGGAGAGGCAAATGCAATCTTTCTTACAGACGAGCCAAACGTCTTAAAGAAAAAAATAATGAGAGCAAAAACCGATTCAGGTCCACAAACTCCAAATTCAGAAAAAACAACAGAAATAGAAAACCTATTTTCATTACTAAAACTTGTTTCAAAAGAAGAAGTAATCAAAGAGTTTGACGCTCAATATGCCGATTGCTCAATAAGATATGGCGATTTAAAGAAACAATTAGCCGAAGATATGGAAAATTTTGTTGCACCTTTAAGAGAGAGAATAAAAGAAGTGGAAGCAGATAGCGCATATCTTTCAAAAGTTGCAAAAATAGGAAACGAAAAAGCAAGAGAATCGGCAATCAAAACCCTTAAAGAAGTAAGAGAAATCATAGGATTTAGAAATATATAAACAAAAAATAAAAATAAAACGATATGTCAGGACATAATAAGTGGTCAACTATTAAAAGAAAAAAAGGAGCGTTAGATAGCAAACGTTCAAAAATATTCTCGAAGATAATAAAAGATATAACAGTAGCAGTAAAAGAAGGTGGTCCAGATCCAGATTCAAATGCAAGACTTCGTTTAGCAGTAGCAAATGCCAAAGGTGCAAATATGCCAAAAGACACTTTGCAAAGAGCAATCAATAAAGCAGGTGATAAAAACACAGCAGCTTTGCAAGAACTTACCTTTGAATGTTACGCACCTCACGGAATAGCAGTTTTTGTTGAATGTTTGACAGACAACAACAATCGTTCAGTAGCAGCAGTTCGTTCTGTTTTCAATAAATTTGGAGGAACAATGGGAACAAATGGTTCATTAGGCTTTATCTTCCAAAGAAAAGGAGTATTCCAAATAGCAATAGGAGAAAGAGATGCTGACGAATTAGAAATGGCATTGATAGAAGCAGGTGCAGACGAAATAGAAAGAGAAGACGAATACTTTACAGTATATACAAAAATGGAAGACTTCGCTGCAATGCAAAAAGGATTAGAAGAAGCAGGCATAGAAGCAGAAAGTGCAGAACTTCAAAGAATCCCTAATACAACAACAGAACTTCCATTAGCAGAAGGATTAAAAGTTATGAAACTAATAAATCTTTTGGAAGAAGACGATGATGTACAAGCAGTTTACCATACGTTAGAAATGACTGACGAGTTAATGGAAAACGCAGAATAATTTATTTCATTAAGAGGGCTTTTTCACTAAGCCCTCTTTTATATTTAAAAGAAAAAATATGCTATATTTAGTTCCAACTCCAATAGGTAATCTTGAAGATATGACATTTAGAGCAGTGAAAGTTCTAAAAAGTGTTCAATTGATATTATGCGAAGACACAAGAACATCACGTCCGCTTCTAAATCATTATGAAATTACAACACCTTTGCAATCTCATCATCTCTTCAATGAACATCAAACTCTAAACTACATAGTAGAAAGATTATTATCAGGAGAAGATATAGCATTGATAACAGATGCAGGAACACCTGGTATATCCGATCCGGGATTTCTTTTAGTAAGAGAATGCGTTCGCAATAACATAGAAGTAAGTTGCCTTCCGGGAGCAACAGCCTTTGTGCCTGCACTTGTTAGTTCAGGATTTCCTTGCGAGAAATTTTGTTTTGAAGGATTCCTTCCACATAAAAAAGGACGTCAATCACGTTTAGAATTTCTAAAAACTGAAACTCGTACAATAATCTTTTATGAATCGCCTCACCGTCTTTATAAAACCTTATTGCAATTTTGCGAAACCTTTGGAGAAGAAAGACTTGTAAGCGTTTCAAGAGAGATTAGTAAAAAGTTTGAAGAAATAACAAGAGGTACTCTAAAAGAAGTAGCCGAACATTTTTCAGAAAAAAATGTGAAAGGCGAAATCGTTATAGTGCTTTCAGCCGAGTAGGAAAAAAAATCAAAGAAAAAATTAAAAAAATCAAAGAAAAAAAATAAAAAAACAAAGA
>CALDHX010000043.1 GCA_937901525.1 uncultured Bacteroidales bacterium | reverse complement strand
AAAAATTTCTTTTCTTTTGCCATTGCTGTATTATTTAAATTTAAAACAATTATTTTCCTACAAACTGCAAAGATACAGCAAAATTTTGAATAGTCATAAAAACATTATTTTTTTTCTTTCAGTCAGTAAATTATTTCTTTACTTTATTCAATTTTTTGTTTGAAAAAATTTTGCAATATATGCACAAATGTGTGCACCACGTGCAAACGAATGTGCATGTAGTGCACACATTTGTGCATGTGGTACACACACATAATAAAGTATAATAAATAATAATAAATTATAACTAAAAGAAAAAAATTAAAAATAAAAAAAGAAATGTTTTTAAAATCTTTCTGTTATTTTTTCCCAATCAATGAGCGGCCAAAAATCTTTTAAATAATCTGCTCTGCGATTTTGTTTGTCAAGATAGTAAGCATGCTCCCATACATCGCAAACTAAAAGCGGTGTTTTATTTTGACAAATTGGGTTTTCTGCATTTGGCAAAGAGATTATTTCCAATTCGTTTTTCTCGTTTTTAACAAGCCATACCCAACCACTTCCAAAAAGATTTAGAGCCTGAGCGGTAAATTCTTGTTTCAAGTTTTCCATTGTGCCATATTGTTTTACTATTTGAATTTCTAATTCTCCGCTTGGCTGAGAGGTTGGTTTGTCCGAGAAACACTCCCAATAAAAACTATGATTCCACACTTGGGCTGCATTATTAAAGATTGCTCCTTTTGAGTTCTTTATTATGTATTCCAAATCCTTGCCTTCAAATTCAGTGTTTTCAATCAAGGCATTCAATTTATCGACGTATGTTTGATGATGCTTTAAGTAATGAATCTCAATGGTTCTTTTACTAATATATGGCTCTAATGCGTCTAAGGAATAATTCAACTTTGGCAATTCAATTTTTTTCATATTCTAACATTTTAAAAGGTTTTATTTAAGAAACAAATTCAAAAAAACTTTGTTTAAAAGAGTATTCAAAAAAAATTAAATTAGAAATCGTTTTGTCAATTGGAAATAAAGTTATAATTTTGAAGACTGAAATATAATTATTTTAATCATTAAAAACATAATAGCAATGGCAATAAAAGGAGCAATTGTAATTGATGTTGAGCGTTGCAAAGGATGTGGAGTATGCGTTTCTGTATGTCCAAAACAAGTTATCGCTCTATCAAAGAATGTAAATGTAAAGGGTTATAATTATGCCGAAATGGTAAACGGAGATTGCATCGGTTGTGCGTCTTGTGGCATGGTGTGTCCTGATGGTGTTATAACAGTTTACAAAGCAAAGTTATAAATAAATAAACTTTATAAGAAATGGCAAAAGAGTTAAAATTAATGAAAGGTAACGAAGCAATTGCGGAAGCCGCAATTCGCTCCGGTTGTGACGGCTATTTCGGATATCCTATCACTCCACAATCTGAGGTTATGGAACACCTTATGGCTGAAATGCCATGGGAAAAGACAGGAATGGTCGTTTTACAAGCAGAAAGTGAAGTTGCCTCAATCAATATGGTATATGGTGGTGCTGCAACAGGTAAAAAAGTTATGACATCATCTTCTTCTCCAGGAATGTCTTTAATGCAAGAAGGTGTTACTTACCTTGCAGGAGCAGAACTTCCTTGTTTACTTGTTAACGTAATGAGAGGTGGTCCTGGATTGGGAACTATTCAACCTTCACAAGCAGATTATTTCCAAACTGTAAAAGGTGGTGGTCATGGCGACTATCAATTATATACTCTTGCACCTGCAAGCGTTCAAGAAATGTATGATTTTGTTTTCAAAGCTTGGGAAATAGCATTCAAATACAGAAACCCTGTTATGATTCTTTCTGATGGTGCTATCGGACAAGTAATGGAAAAAGTTTATGTTGGAGATTATGTTCCTCGTTGGACTGATGAAGAAATAGCAAAGAACGCTCCATGGGCTGCTTTCGGAAAACCAGCTTCAAGAGATCACAATATAGTTACTTCTTTGGAACTTGATTCTGCTAAACAAGAAAAACACAATCACCGTTTCCAAGCAAAATATCGTGAAATGGAAAAGAACGATACTTTGTATGAAGAAATAATGTGTGAAGATGCTGACTATGTATTTGTAGCTTACGGTTCATGTGCTCGTATCGCTCACAAAGCAGTTCAAATAGCAAGAGATAAAGGTATAAAAGTTGGTTTATTAAGACCTATCACTTTATTCCCATTCCCAACTCAACCAATCAAAGCATTGGCTCAAAGAGTTAAAGGTATCCTTACTGTTGAAATGTCAGCAGGTCAAATGGTATATGACGTAAAACTTGCTTCTGAATTTAAATGTCCTGTTGAATACTTTGGACGTTATGGTGGTATAATACCTACACCACAAGAAGTAGTAGAAGCATTGGAAAACAAATTAATTAAGGGCTAAGATTATGTTTAACGAAGAAATAGTAAAACCAGAAAATCTTGTTTACAAAAAAACAGACGTTCTTACCGATGCAATTATGCACTATTGTCCAGGTTGTCCTCACGGAACAATCCACAGAATAATTGCAGAAGTAATTGAAGAAATGGGTATCCAAGATAAAGCAATAGGTATAGCACCTGTTGGTTGTTCAGTATTAGCATATAATTACTTTAATGTGGACTTTGTTGAAGCTGCACACGGTAGAGCTCCTGCTCTTGCATCTGCAATCCAAAGATTACACCCAGAACACCACACTTTCACTTATCAAGGTGATGGAGACTTGGCTGCAATCGGTACAGCAGAAACAATTCACGCTTGTAACCGCGGAGAAAACATTATAATCTTCTTCGTAAACAATGCAATATATGGTATGACAGGAGGTCAAATGGCTCCAACTACATTGGTAGGTATGCCTTCTGCAACTACTCCTTATGGACGTAGAGTTGATTTGAATGGTTGGCCATTACAAATTACAGAATTAGTAGCTCAACTTCCTGGCACATATTATGTAACTCGTCAAAGTGCTTCTACTGCCGCTGATGTAAGAAAAGCAAAAGCTGCTGTAAGAAAAGCTTTCGAAAACCAAGCAGCTAAGAAGGGTACTCAATTCATAGAATTTGTTTCTACTTGTAATTCTGGTTGGAAAATGACACCTGTTCAAGCTAATGAATGGATGCGTCAAAATATGTTCCCTAAATATGTTTTAGGAGACATAAAATTAGAAGGACAAATAGTAAGAGAATACAACCCAGAAGATAGCAAAATTATCAGAGAGTTGAAGTCTGTAAAATAAACCCATAAAAAAACGTATAAAAATGACAGAAGAAATAATTATAGCAGGTTTCGGAGGACAAGGAGTTTTATCTATGGGTAAAATACTTGCTTACTCAGGAGCAATGCAAGGAAAAGAAGTAAGTTGGATGCCATCATACGGTCCTGAAATGCGTGGAGGTACAGCAAACGTATCAGTTATCATTTCTGATGAAAGAATATCTTCACCTATTATCAGCCAATTTGATACAGCAATCATACTTAACCAACAATCATTGGATAAATTTGAAAATTCAGTTAAGCCAGGTGGATTGTTAATCTACGATCCAAACGGAATTATCAACCCTCCAACAAGAAAAGACATCAATGTTTACAAAATTCCTGCAACAGAAAAAAGTGTTGAAATGGGAATGGCAAAAGTATTCAATATGATGGTACTTGGAGGTTTCTTAAAAGTAAAACCTGTGGTTACAGAACAATACATAGAAGAAGGATTGAAACATTCTCTTCCTGAAAGACACCACAAGTTAATACCAACAAACCTTGATGCTGTAGCAAAAGGAAAAGATTTACTTGAAGCAGTAAACGTTCTTTAATCTATAAAGAATAAAATAAGGAAAGTGAGATCAAGAAATTGGTCTCACTTTTTTTTATTTCTTAGCATTAAAACATCTATTCTTTGCTTTATTTCGATTTTTCTTTACTTTATTTTATTTTTTCTTTGCCTTACAATTATCTAATAATCAAAGGCAAAAAATAAGAAAAGAATAAAATAAAAGCATTTTGCTATAAAAGAGTTGTAGATTAAATAAAAAAATGTAACTTTGTAGATTGAAAAATTATTATTTACTAACAAAAAGATATTATGAGTTCAATTATTTATGCGATTTTAGCTTTGAGCATCATAGGGGCGGTTGCTGCTCTAATACTATACTTTGTTGCCCAAAAATTCAAAGTTTACGAAGACCCTCGTATAGATACGGTTTGTGAAAAATTGCCTGGTGCTAACTGTGGTGGATGTGGATATGCTGGTTGTAGAGCATTGGCAGAAGCAATAGTAAAAGCCGAAAGTTTAGAAAATAAATTTTGTCCTGTTGGTGGAGCAAACACCATGAACGAAATAGCAGAAGTTATGAATCTCTCAGTAGAGGCTTCTGAACCTAAAATTGCGGTTGTAAGGTGTAATGGTGGAAAATGCAACACTCAAGCAAAGGCAAATTTTGAAGGTTTTGACAATTGTCTTTTCGCTCACATGACTTTTTCAAGCGAAGGAGGTTGTTCTAATGGTTGCTTAGGACTTGGTAATTGTGTGAAAGCTTGTA
>CALDHX010000042.1 GCA_937901525.1 uncultured Bacteroidales bacterium | reverse complement strand
TTTGAATCATACAAATGGTTTGAAATTTCATCTACATTCCTTTCACAAGACGAATTAGCAGACTTAGATGCTAATTCACCAGCATTAAGCGAAGAGCAAAATCTTATTGTAACCGAAGCAATGATGGGAAATGCACAAGAAAAGTTATATGCGGTAAAATTAGTTTCACCAAGAACACAAACAACACGTCCAAATTGCATTGCATATATTACAACAAAAATAGTAGACGTGCGTCCGATTTTTGATAATATGACCCATACTGCACCAACTGCGACAACACCAGCAGGTCAAACAATATTTTTTGTGAATGACGTACAAGCCTCAGCTGCACCCCTATATTGGCAACAATATGATTTTGGAGATGGAACTACACCTATTGAAATAGAGTACAGATTTGATAATGGAGCATACAAATGGTTGCCAATAAACGCAGATCAAAATCCTTCTACAACATTTGAATATGATGCAGCAGGAAGCCTTGAAAGAGTAATTCACACATATGCAACACATGGAGAATATACTTATACAAGAGTTGTTCGTTCATCAGAAAATTTTGAAGAAGAAGGAGCTGAATATTGTGAAAAAAGCGAAAGTATGTCGGTAACAATACCAAAGGTACCATCTTTATTATTAGAAGGAGATAATGAAATATGTGTTAATAGCGAAACAACAATCACAGCATCATCTCCTGAAGATGAAAACACAGATAACTTCATATATCAATGGTGGTATGATACACAAGACATCGCTACAGAAACACCTATTTTTGAAGGAACGCAATATACACAACTTTATACAGGCGAAACAACACTTATAGTAAAAGTAACAGATACAGAAACAGGATTTAATCGTACAGCAACCTTTACAGTAAGCGTGGAGCCTTTCCCTGATATTACTTTAACAGGAGCAACCAAACTTTGTATGGGAGAACAAGCAAACATAACAGCAACAGACGCCACAGGAGCAACAGTTGCAATGCAATGGGCTTTTGTTCAACCAAACGAACATACAGTAATTACAAACCCTTCAACATCTCCTGTGCTTACATTCACGCCAACTTGCGATACAACAGTATATCTACTTGCAGAAACCGCACAAGGTTGTTTTGCATGGAAGAGTATAGACATATATATTACTAATCCAGTAGCAAAAATCTCACGAACAAAAATCTGTGAAGGAGAATCAGTAACCCTAACAGGTAGTTCAGCAGAAACATATAGCTGGGAAGCAGAGCCAGCAGATGCTTCACTTTCTCACAACAATCAATCAACCTCACCAGTTACAGCAACCCCAGCACAAAGTACAACCTACACCATGCGAGGTTATGGAGAAACAGGTTGTTTTGCAGAAAGAACAGTTTCAGTAACAGTATTGCCATATCCAACACCTATTATATCATATTCACCTGGATATGTAGATGTAGATGATCCTACATTAGCTTTAAGAGACGAGTCTTTAAATTCAGCAAGTTCACTTTGGACATTCTCAGATGGTTCAACATCTAACGCACGCTCATTAAACCATAGATTTAACGATGTAAGTGGCGAGTCAGTCTATATTCACTTGGAAACAGCAAATGAATTAGGTTGTTCAGATACTACATCAGTAACAGTACCTATTGAATTGTTTGCAGTATGGGTGCCAAACGCATTCACACCTAATGGAGACGGAGTAAATGATTTGTTCTATTTTGTTAGTCTTAATCAATTAGAAGACGTAACCTTTGAAATATTCAATAGATATGGAGAAAGAATACATCATGCCTATGCAAAAACATTAGATTCCTCTCTACAAGACCAAGTAATTAAGACTTTTGCATGGGACGGTACGTATAAAGGCAATAAAGTGCCGTTAGGAACATACTTCTATCGTCTAAGCTATAAGCGACTCGGCAACACAAGAGTATATGATACTACCGGAAGCATAAATGTTATACAATAAAGACTAAACTCTAAGAATATGTCAGAAAATAAAATAGCGAAAATGGGAGAGAACTTTGATGTTTACATAAGCTATCGTAAGAGTGATGGAAGTGAAGTCGCAAGACTAATTAACTTAGCTTTTAAAAATGCAGGTTATAGATGTTTTCTAAATCAAAATCATTATCATAAAGAAGAATTTGATATTGAATTAGCAACAGCGCTCTTTGATGCTCCTATTTTCGTTATGGTTTTGACAAAAAAATATTTTGCACAATGCAACGAAGAAGGTGATTTTATTCGTCAAGAAATAGAAACCGCATTGGCAAATAAAAAAATAATTATTCCAATTAATTATGACTCAGTTTTAGATGGTGTTCCTGATTATTTAAATGAAGAATTAAAAAACGCTATCAATGCTTTGGAGTTCATAACAGTTGAACGAGGAAGAAGATTTTCAGCTTCGTTTAATCAAATGCTTAATCAGCAAATAAAAAACATGGAGGGAGTGTTGCAAAATCAAAAAAATAAAGCAATTGTTACCCTTGTTAGTGATGCTGATTGTATCTTATTAAAAAATAATAAGGTAATAGCAACTCTACAAGCCGACCAAGAAAGTTGTATTTTACTTGCAGAGGGCAATCACTTGCTAAAAGTGAGATCAGTAGAGTATCCAGATTTGTCAGTTAGAATAGCAAAGAATATACCTCAAATTCCTTGGGAAGATTTTGTGGAAATAAATTTTGCAGATAAACTCTTGAAAAAGAAAACACAAATTGCAAAAATGGAGGTTGAATCCAATCAAGAATTAAATACAGAAACTACTCATGAAAAACGTTTAAGTTTACATAAAACTTTAGTTGGACATAGTTCTACTGTGGTTTCTGCAAATTGGAGTAAAGATGGAAAATTTGTTGCAACAGCTTCAAGAGATAATACTATAAAGATATGGGAGACATATAGTGGAAAATGTGTTCAAACCTTAGTAGGACACTCATTAGGAGTAACTTCTGTTGCGTGGAGCACTGATGGAGAGAAAATAATTAGTGGTTCGCGAGACAAAACCATAAAATTATGGGAGGTTAATAGCGGAAAATGTATTCAAACCTTTTCAGGACATACAGATGTTGTTGTTTCTGTTTTGTGGAATATAGAAGAACAAACTATTCTTAGTATTTCTTGGGACAAAACACTAAAAATATGGGAGGTTGATAGTGGAAAATGCGTTCAAACCTTAGTAGGACATGATTCTTGTGTGGAGTCAGCTTCTTATAGTCCAAATGGAAATCTAATTGTTAGTGCATCTGATGAAGGAATACTTAGAATATGGGACGCAAATACAGGAAATTGTCTTCAAGTCTTGATAGGACAAACATGGCATCTTCATTCTGCTACATGGAATCCTAATGGAGATAGAATAATATTTTCTTTAAATGATTATACCCTAAAAATATGGGACGTAAACAATAATGTTTGTTTACAAACCTTGAATGGACATACACATGAAATAACTTCTTCTTCATTTAGCCCAGATGGTAATTATGTTCTTACAGCATCTTGTGATTCAACTATTAAGATATGGGATGTAAACAATGGAGAATGTGTTCAAACCTTGGAAGGACATACAGATATAGTTAATTCTGCTGCTTGGTGTCCGTGTGGAAACTACATAGCCACTGCATCAATAGACAAAACTATTAAGATATGGGTATTTGGAAAAGAAAAATATATTCAAAGCATAGAAGCAAGCTCAGAAGGAGTTAAGTTTATAAAATGGAGTAAAGATGGAAAAAATCTAATTTCATTATCACAAGACGGAATAGTTAAAATTTGGAAAGTGGAATAAAGAAACAAAAAATGATATAATAAAAAAAGCAATTGCAAAAACGCAATTGCTTTTTTTATTGTGGGAGTAATAGGATTCGAACCTATGACCCTCTGCTTGTAAGGCAGATGCTCTAAACCAACTGAGCTATACTCCCCTTGTTTG
>CALDHX010000041.1 GCA_937901525.1 uncultured Bacteroidales bacterium | reverse complement strand
GAAAAATATTTCTTTACTTTATTAAATTATTTCTTGATTTTAGAAAATTATTTCTTTGTTTTATTTTACCAAAATCAGATTTCAGCGAAAATTAGTCAAAATCCAACAAAATTAAGCCTTAATTTCCCTCAATTTTCGTCAAAAATTTTACAAAAATCCCAAAATGAAATTTCCGTAAAATAAAGATGATTCCCCTAAAACTTTATTCGCTTGAAATTTTTCTAAAAAGAATTTAAAGAAATGTTTATCGGGGAATAATCTTATCAAGGGTTAGATGTATAGAAGTTGTTTTATTGTATTCTATACGCCATTCTACAAATCCTTTTTCTTTGTCAAAAACATATTTAAACGACCATTCTCCTGTTCTATTCTTTGCTTTGCCGTAATAGTATATAAGGTTTGGCTTTCCGCATTCAATCTTTGTTTTGTAACGAAGAAGAGAAAATTTATCCAAAAAGTCTATACTGCCAAGAAAAGCATATTTCCCTTTTTTCTCGCACTGAACAGGAAAGTTCATTTCAGGAAATGGGAAATATTCAAAAAGATAAAAATAATCTTCTCTTGGAGGGTGAAGCCAGATTTTTTCATTTGTTTCAATAAATCCCGTTTCCTCTGCTTTATCGTAAGGAAAAGTTTTTTGAGTTTCAAAATCTGCATTCTCGTGATAAGCATAAAAAAGTTGCTTTTGAGCATTATCATAAATCCAAACACTGTCTTGTGTCCATAAACTAAGATAAGACTCTTTCACAACGCCATTATTCTCATACCTAACCTTAAAAACAAACTCTTTATTCGGTGTATAAATCTCTTGCGACAAAAGAATAAAGGGACAAAACAGCAGAATGAAAAAATACAATTTCTTATTCATCTTCTATATCTAAAATAATTTGATTTGATATGCAAAAGAACGATTATAAAAAGTAAATATTATAAAGAATTTTAAAAATCTTCGCAAAATAAATCAAAGAAATAACTTCTAAATTCTTTGGAATTATATTATTTTTGCAATTATGAAACAACTTGAAATAAGAAATAGTACAATGGAGTTTTTAACCTTTGTCCTTGACGAAAAGGAAGAAGGAGTGCAAGTAGTTTATAAAAATCAAAATATTTGGGCTACTCAAAAGGTTATGGCTACTTTGTTTGATGTTGGTGTGCCTGCTATCAGCAAACATTTAAAAAATATTTTTGAAAGTGGAGAACTTAATAAAGATACGACTATTTCCAAAATGGAAACAATCGTAAATCGAGGATTTCGTGGAGAATCAAAAGAAGAAGTAGAGTTCTATAATCTTGATGCTATTATTTCGGTTGGTTATCGTGTAAATTCTATTCGTGCAACGCAATTTCGTCAATGGTGTACAAATGTTCTAAGACATTTTGCCATACGTGGATATGTTATTGATAAGAAACGAATGGAGAATGGGGGATTTTTAGGGGAAGATTATTTTGAATACTTACTTGCAGAAATAAGAGAAATTCGTTTAAGCGAAAGACGTTTCTATCAAAAGCTAACAGACATCTATGCAACTGCGATAGATTACAATAAAAATGCACCTACAACACAAGCTTTCTTTAAGAAAGTTCAGAATAAGATACATTTTGCAGTTCACGGCTTAACTGCTGCTGAATTAATAGTTAGCAGAGCAAATGCCGATAAAGAAAATATGGGATTAACTACTTGGGAAAAAGCCCCGAATGGAAAAATTGTAAAGCCAGATGTATCAGTCGCAAAAAATTATCTTAATTCTAAAGAGTTAGAAGATATGGGAAAATTAGTTAATTCAGTCCTTGATATTGCAGAGCGTATGGCTGACAGACATATTCCTATGACTATGGAAGATTGGGCAAAGAGAATTGATATTATTCTTCAAGCAGGAGGCGATGAAGTATTGAATGATGCAGGAAAAGTTAGTTCTGAATTTGCAAAAACTTTTGCCGAAACAGAGTTTGAAAAGTATCGTATCATTCAAGATAGAGTTTTCGAGTCTGATTTTGATAAATTCTCAAACAATCTTTTACCTCTTGACATAGAATAATAAAGAATTAAACTATCAAAATCAGACCTCATAACTCTTAATGAAATTTTTTCTATTGCAATTCTAATATTATTTTCTCGTTATTTGGGAGAGAGTATTCCCAACGGACAAATCCAAGAGAGGAGTGAAAGTAATATTTTACTTTATATTGTCCTAATTCTTCTATATGACTTGTGTTTTCTCCATTTACTAAGTAGCACTTTATTTCTTCGCCTTTGTGAAGGATTGTTTCTTCGCCTTCTTGCTTGCTTTGGTAAGAAATAGTTTTGCCTGTTGCGGGTGCGAATGTAGATTTCTCAAAATAGGTCTCTCCTTTTATAGAAACCAAACAGCCTTCCGGGTAATGATAATTCGGATACGGCAAAACAGCGGTAAAAGATAGCAATCCCATTCTCGGAGGGTGCAATTCAACATAGTTTTCGTTATCGATGTATGAAGTGATTTCGTAATATGCTGGATTATTACCACATTTTTCATAATCATAACGAAGACCTGCTTCACCGAAAAAAGAGTTTTTAAGTGTACTCATTTGCAAAGAGCAATTATTTATAGTATCTCCTTTGTCGTTTATTTGGATTACTTGATAGGAATATTTGTTTTCAGGTTTGTAAACGTTATATCGGCTCGAACTACAAGCCGATATAACTATTGAGATTAAGGTAATGATTATAGTTTTCTTCATTTTGCTCTATTTTTCAAATTGTTTTAAGATTTGAATTTGTGATTTTAGTTCTTTAATCTGCTTTGCGTAGAAGACACTTACTAATATTGCGATAGCAGTTGCTATAATCATAATCGAAGTTCCGTAAGATGTCGGTTTAAGTATGTAGTCTGCTTGAAGATTATTGTAAATAAAGATGAATGCGACAACCAAAGGAATTGAAATAACACTCTGCCAAATTATGTTTATACGCTCACAGATGCGAAATTTCATAAACCAACGCTCTCTTTCTATGATATTGTTTTGCGGCTGCTTCATTTTAAGCAAAAAATATAGGCTTATGCTTTGATTTATCAAGGCTCCATCTATTGCAACATAAATAAGAATAATATACCACATAGGAAGAAGTTGGCATAATAGGTCATTATTCCAAATTAGTATGCAATTTGCCATCACAGCCAAACACATACCAAAAACAGAGTTGAATATAAGATAATTTGCTTTTGATTTGCAACTTTGTTCTACGATTTGACGGTTGATAATCTTTTGTTGTTCCAATTCTTTGGACATTTCTGCCCATTGTTTTTTTAATTCTTCTAATTCCATTTCTGTAATTTTTTATTGGTGCGACATTTTCTTTAATTTTTCCTTTATTCTGCTAAGTTTCACTCCTACGTTTGAGCTTGAAAGTCCTGTTATGCTTGCGATTTCATCGTAAGAGAGGTCTTCCAACCAAAGCAAGACTAAGGATTTTTCTAATATATCTAAACGATTTATTAGAGTGTGCAAAAATTCTATTTGCTGTTGTTTTTCCTTATCTTCAAAGGTTAAATCTACTTCAAGTGGGGGAATCTTTGAGAGTGGATTGCGTTTTTTCTTTCTTACAAACGATATGCAAGTGTTAAGACTTATGCGATAAATCCACGTACTTGCTTTGCTTTCTGAACGAAAGTGAGGGAAACTTCGCCATAATTCTATCAACACTTCTTGGTAATAATCTTCAATATAGTCTTTTTCGGCATAAATATAGCAGACTTTGTAGATTATGTCCTTGTGTTGCATAACCATTTTGGTGTATTCTTCTTTCAAGTCCATTGTCTGTTTTTTTTGTTTCTACACCTCATTAGTCGCAAAACCAAATAAAAAATTACAAAA
>CALDHX010000040.1 GCA_937901525.1 uncultured Bacteroidales bacterium | reverse complement strand
GTTATAATTTGGTGATTGGACACGGTAATGGTCCACAAGTTGGAAACGTAATGCTACAACACGAAGGTGGAAAAAAGCATTTTAATATAGAAGCTATGCCAATGGATTTTTGTGTTGCAGAAACACAAGGTTCTATCGGTTATTTGATTGAACAAGGTTTTAGAAACGTTTTCGCAAAAGAAAACATAGACAGAAAAGTCTTAACTCTACTTACACAAGTTGTAGTAGATGAAAACGATCCTGCGTTTCAAAATCCAGTAAAACCAGTTGGACCTTATTATACTAAGGAAGAAGCTGATGCTTTTGCCGCTGAAACAGGAGCAAAATATGCAAAAGATTCAAAAAGCGATAAATATCGTAAGGTTGTTGCTTCACCTAAGCCTCTTAAAGTAAACAATATTGAAATTGTAAAGCAACTTGCATTAGAAGGAAATGTAGTTGTAACTGTTGGAGGTGGCGGAATACCTGTTGTAGAAGAAAACGGAGTTAGAGGAGTTGAAGCTGTAATCGACAAAGACCTTGCTTCTGCATTAACAGCCGTTGAAATCGGAGCAGATGAGTTCTATATCCTTACAGATGTTCCTAAGGTATATATCAATTTCCGCCAACCAAACGAAAAAGCCTTAGATGTAATCACTGTTGCTGAAGCAGAAGAATTACTTGCTCAAGGACAATTTGGAGAAGGCTCAATGGCACCAAAAGTAAGAGCAGCTTTACACTTCGTAAAGAATGGTGGAAAAGAATGTATCATTACAGAAGCAGGACAACTTTCTAATCCATCTTGCGGAACAAGAATAGTAAAAGAGTAATTACATAAACAATTAAAATTTTTTAATTATGGGATTTAATTTAAGAAACAGAAACTTTTTGAAATTATTGGATTTCACTCCAAAAGAAATTCAATATATGTTGGATTTAGCAAGAGATTTAAAAAGAGCTAAATATGCAGGCACTGAACAACCAAGATTAAAAGGTAAAAACATAGCTTTGATTTTTGAAAAGACATCTACTCGTACTCGTTGTGCGTTTGAAGTAGCTGCTCACGACCAAGGAGCTCACGTTACTTACCTTGGACCTTCTGGTTCTCAAATCGGAGTTAAAGAATCTATGGCTGACACTGCTCGTGTATTGGGTAGAATGTTTGATGGTATAGAATATCGTGGTTTTGAACAAAAAATCGTTGAAGAATTAGCACAACACGCTGGTGTTCCTGTATGGAATGGTCTTACAAACGAGTTTCACCCAACTCAAATCTTGGCTGACTTCCTTACAATGATGGAACATACTGACAAACCATTGAATAAAGTTTCTTATGCTTACATTGGAGATGCTCGTTACAACATGGGTAACTCTCTTATGGTAGGTGGAGTAAAAATGGGAATGGATGTAAGAATCGTTGCTCCTAAAGGATTACAACCAGATGCAGAATTAGTTGCTACTTGCCAAGAAATAGCAAAAGAAACTGGTGCTACATTAACTATAACTGACAATGTAGCAGAAGGTGTTAAAGGTTGTGATTTCTTATACACTGATGTATGGGTATCAATGGGAGAACCAGCAGAAGTTTGGGCTGAAAGAATCGCTTTATTGAAACCTTACCAAGTAAATAAAGAAATGATGGAAATGACAGGTAATCCAAAATGTAAATTTATGCACTGCTTACCTGCTTACCACAACTTAGAAACACAAGTAGGTCGTGATGTTTACAAACAATTCGGCTTAGACGGAGTTGAAGTTACAGAAGAAGTTTTTGAAAGTGAAAACTCTATCGTATTCGATGAAGCAGAAAACCGTATGCATACAATAAAAGCAGTTATGGTTGCAACACTTGGCGACTAATTGCTTTGCAATCTTAATAAAAATAAGGGAGGAATTTAATTCTTCCCTTATTTTTTTATTTTTTTTCTTTACTTTTTTAGAATTTTCCTTAGGATTTTTAAAATTTTTCTTTGCTTTTTTGAGTTTTTTCTTTGCTTTTTTTTCTCTCTTAAAAAGGGGTGTAAATTTAAACTTACAAGGGGTATCAATTTAACTTCACAAGGGGTGTCAATTTAAATGTAGGACATGAATAATAATATAAATAATAACAAAGAAATAGTAATATATTTATAACAGAAAGATTTTTTTAGATTCTTCTTTCATTTACATGTATTCTTTCTTTTGAGATCAGTGCAAAAACTTAGCACGCCAAATTTTTGTGCTTTTAAAAATTTGTTATACCTTTGTGTGCAGAAATTTAATGACAATAAAAAAGCGTTTTTGCTTATTTTTAGCTATATGAAACTTGGACACTTTCATAATAGTTCGCTAAAAAGAAAAGCAGAAAACGCTCACGAGTATATCGTGGGCTTTTCTTATTTTAGCGAACAGGTAGTCCAAGACCTCATATAACTATAAGACAAAGTCCACGTCTTTTTTAATGTCTTTTCATTAAGCAATAAAAGAATTAAAAACATAAAAAAATTAACAAAATGAAAAGAACATTACTTTTAATTTGCACTCTACTTTGTGCAAACGTGCTTTTGGCACAATCAACTTTTACAATAGGAGATTTAACCTATGGAGTAATATCAACAAATCCACCGCAAGTAGAAGTTCATGATGCAAATTTATCAATCACAACCGCAAACATTCCCGAAACAGTAACTTATAACGAAACAACTTATAGTGTTACTTCTATTGAAGAATGGGCTTTCTATAATTGTAGTAGTTTAACTTCTGTTACTATTGCTAATAGTGTTATTTCTATCGGAAACGATGCGTTCTATAATTGCAGAAGTTTAACTTATATTAGTATTGGTAATAGTCTTACTTATATTGGATATGATGCTTTCTATAATTGCAGTAGTTTAAATACATTAAACTTTAATGCTATAAATTGTAATGATTTTTATAATCTTTCACCTTTCTTTGATTGTCCTATAACTACAATAAACATTGGTGATAGTGTGCAAAGAGTACCAAACCATTTTGCTAAAGAATTATCTTCTTTAACTTCTGTTAATATTGGTAATAATGTTACTTCTATTGGAAATAAAGCGTTTGAAGGTTGTTCTTCCTTACAGAATGTTACTTGCTTAGCAACTATTCCTCCGGTTCTTGCGGACAATACTGTTTTCCCTAATCCTAATATTGCAAGTTTGAATGTTCCTTGTGGTAGTTTGGAGGATTATTCTACTTCTACATGGAATATGTTTTTTGCAGGCAGAATTTCGGAGAGTGGATATAACGTTGAGGTATCTGTAAATGACGAAACGTTTGGCTCGGTTGCTGTTGAGAGTGATTGCTCTACCGGTACGCTTACTGCAACTGCAAACGAGGGTTATAGATTTGGAATTTGGAATGACGGAAATACAGACAATCCAAGAACGGTTGCACTTACAAGCGACACTTCTTTCACTGCAATCTTTGCTTTAATAGATGAATCTTCTTTATTAGAAGCAGAAACAGAAAGCATTTCTTTCTTCCCTAACCCTACAAAAAGCGAAATTACTTTCAGTCAAGCAATAGAAAAAATAGAAGTAATAGACCTAATAGGAAAAACAATCTTTACTTTCTCTAATGCAAAGACAATAAACATTGAATCGTTGCCAGCAGGTGCTTATTATTTGCGACTAACTAATAACGACAAGGCAATAATGCGAAAAGTGATTAAGGAGTAAAAAAACAAAAATATGTTCAAGAAATAACCTTTTCTTGAACATATAATGAATAACGTGCTCAAAAAACTTAAAAATTTGAGCACGTTATTCATTTCATGCTTAAAAAATACGTTTTTTTGAGTATGTTTATTATAATGAAGATTCTTTAGATTTTTATTTCATTTACTATATTTATTTTATCGACTTATTGTAGTTACCAATACTAAAAAATTTATATACTATTATATTTTATTATAAATAATGTATATCACAAGGCAATTATATATTAACTTTGCAAAAAAAATGTGAGACAATGAAAAAATGCTTTTTATTATTAGTTTGTTGTTTGGTATTTGTGGCTTGCAAGCAAAATACAAATATTAAAGAGTCTTATGCAACTAAGGATTCAAATCTGGATTCCAATATCGAAGCTAAAAAATACGAAATTGTTGATTCTTGTGATTTGTCTTATACTGCTATTAAGTACAAACAAAAGGTTAATAGCTTTGATGTGTTTGTTAAAATCCCCAAAGATTCAATTCATGATGAGTACAAATCTGATATTATGGGTAGGAAAGCTATTTTAACTTTCTCTAATAGCAAACAAAAATTAGTTATTAATGCTGATTGCTTTGCTGATTATAATTTGATTGATTATTTTGTTCATGATAGATATGGATTGATTATAGAAACAAATTACATTGCTTTTGAAATGACTCAAAACAATACTCTTAATGCTAATCAATCTCCATTTTTCTTTTTTGATATAGATTTTGATGACAAAAAAGAACTTGTAATTTGTCAGTGGGAAGGTATGGGTTATAAAAATCATCACGCTTACAAGGCTTACAAAATCAATCTATCTGATGGAGAACATAGTTTGCTGCCAATTAAAGGTGGTGTATTTGATAAACTTGATGATTATACAGAGTTTGATACCGTTAATAAAACAATAAAAGTTCCTTTGGGAATAGATATGAGAATAAGTGGTTATGAAATATATGGATTGAATAGTTCTAATTCTTCAATAGAGTTGAAAGAAATAGAAGAATATGATTGGGAGCATACAAAGGGTATGAAATACGAATCTTGTGAGCCAACTATCTATCATTATAAAATCATAAACGGGAAAAAGCAATTAATCAAAATTGACGAATAAATACAATATCCGTTATTAAGCCTACTCCATAGAATTTAATGTTTCATCAAACCATTGCCATAAAGAATCCTTTGGCAGTGGGGCGATGATTTTTATTTGTTCTTTTTTTACGGGGTGAAGAAATTCTAACTGCCTTGCGTGGAGTGATATTGAGGCATCTTTATTACTGCGTTCAAATCCGTATTTTAAATCGCCTTTTATTGGACAACCTATATTAGATAATTGAACTCTTATTTGATGATGTCGTCCTGTTTTTAGATTTACTTGCAATAGTTGATAGTTATCCCCTTTTGCTAAAACTTCATAGTCCAATTCGGCATATTTTCCTTTGTTTGTGTCTTTTGTAACGTAGGTTTTGTTTTGTTTTTCGTTACGAATAAGGAAATTTACCAACGTTGCTTTGGGTTTTATATTATTATTGCGAACTATTGCCCAATATGTTTTATGGATTTGGTGTTCTTTCATCATTTTATTAAGACGAACAAGGGCTTTTTCTGTTTTTGCAAACATCACAACGCCACTTACAGGACGGTCTAAGCGATGAACTAATCCGCAATAAACGTTTCCGGGTTTGTTATACTTTGTTTTAAGATAATGTTTCACCATTTCCTCTAACGAAACATCACCTGTCTTGTCGGAATGTACGATTTGGGAAGAGAGTTTGTTGAGGATAATTATATGATTGTCTTCAAAAAGTATTTGCTTTTCTAATTCTATGCTCATATACTTGCAAGAATTGAAATTCCTCCTTTGACTTTATCTTCTAATTCAGCGTGTACTTGAGAGTCAATTGGAATAAATAAATCTACTCGTGAGCCAAATTTTATAAATCCTAATTCTTCACCTTGTTTTACAACATCTCCTTCTTGTGCATAGCAGACAATTCTTCTTGCCAAAGCTCCTGCAATTTGTCTTATTACGATTCTTTGTCCTTTTTCAGTCTCTACGCAAACTGTTGTACGTTCATTTAAGGTTGAACTTTTAGGGTGCTTTGCTATTAGATAGCGTCCTGAATGATAATTAACGTAAACTACTTTTCCTGATACGGGATAGCGATTTACGTGAACGTTATTTGGCGACATAAAGGTAGAAATTTGAATACATTCTGTCTTTAAAACTTCTGGTTCAAAGACTTTTTCTACTACAACTATTGTTCCGTCTGCCGATGCAATGACTTGATTTGGATTTGAGGCTAAATCTCTTGATGGAATTCTAAAAAATCTAATTATTACAAAATCAAATATCAATAATCCTGCAATTAGCAACCACCAAAACACGTTCCATTCTTTTATAAAACAGAACATAGCAACTAATGCTAAGATTGTAATTATTATAATCGAAATACTAATTTTGTATCCTTCTTTGTGTATGTACATATCTTTGTTATTTTACAATTAATTCTAAATAAACCCACACTATCGGCAAGACTATAAACAAGATGTCAAAACGATCTAAAATTCCTCCATGTCCTGGGAGAATTTTTCCACTATCTTTCACTCCCATTTGACGTTTAAACATTGATTCAACTAAGTCGCCAAGTGTTCCAACAGAGGATACGATTATTGAAATCACTATCCAATGCTGAATTGCAAATATATTAGAAAATTTTGAAATTACAATACCTGCAATTATAGTAAATAAAAATCCTCCGACAAAGCCTTCCCAACTTTTCTTAGGAGAATGTCTTTCAAAAAGGCGATGTTTGCCAAATTTTACACCTGTTAAATAGGCGAAACTATCGTTACACCACGCTAATATAAAGACACTTAGTAGTAAAAGGGGTTGAAATTCTGAATTATATTGAATTATGAGATTTGTTGTAGAGATTGGCAAAATTATGTAAATCAATCCGCAAATTGTATAAGCGATAGATGTGAAAGGATTTTCGTTTTTTTGATATAAAGCAGCAATAAAAATTACCACAAACAAAGCTACGCTTATCAAAAGCGGTATTTTGCAATCTATATTAAAGGAGTATAATGCTACTGTGGTGTAAAGTGATATTGCTGCAAAGTAAGCAGGAATTGTGCTTACTTTTTGGTAATGCTTATTCGTGATATTGTAAAATTCACTCAAAGCAATAAGACCTATAATTCCAAAATAAATGGAAGATATTATGGGATTAAAACAAATTGCAGCTAAAACACTTGCTACATACACCGCTCCTGTGAGAGTTCTTTTTAATAAATCGTTCATATTCTTTATTATTTAAGAAACAGGAGATGCTTTCTTTGCAAGCTCTCCTATTTCTTTCTAAAACGTATTTTGCTTTTATGCTTGTTGCTTCTCTGTTTTTTCTTCGTCCCAAGGACGCTTTCCGTAAATATTCTCTACGTCTTCTCTGAATATTACTTCTCTTTCTACAAGTATTGTTGCCAAAGCATCTAATTTTTCTCTATTTTCTGTCAAGATTGTTTTTGCTTTGTTATATGCTTCTTCAACCATAGTGCGTATTTGTGCATCTATTTTTTCTGCTGTCTTATCACTGAATGGTTTTTGAAAGCCATATTCGCTTTGTCCTGAGGAATCGTAAAAACTTATATTGCCTATTTCTTTGTCTAAGCCATAATAAACTACCATTGCATAGGCTTGCTTTGTTACTCTTTCCAAATCGTTCAACGCTCCTGTGGATACTTCTCCAAAAACAATTTCTTCGGCCGCTCTTCCTCCAAGCAAAGAAATCATTTGGTCTAAAAGTTGAGCCTTTGTGGTGATTTGTCTTTCTTCTGGTAAGTACCATGCTGCTCCAAGTGCTTGTCCTCTTGGCACAATGGTAACTTTTACAAGCGGATTGGCGTGTTCTAATAACCAACTAACAGAAGCGTGTCCTGCTTCGTGATATGCAATTGTGCGTTTTTCTTTGGGTGTTATGATTTTGTTCTTTTTCTCTAATCCTCCAATGATTCTATCTACCGCATCTAAGAAATCTTGTTTATCTATCATCTTTTTGTCTTTTCTTGCAGCAATTAACGCTGCTTCATTGCAGACATTAGCTATATCTGCACCAGAAAATCCAGGTGTTTGTTTCGATAGAAATTCTAAATCTACATTTTGCTCATCAAACTTCAACTTTGAGGTATGAACTTTAAAGATTGCTCTACGCTCTGGCAAGTCTGGCAAATCTACATGTATCTGTCTGTCAAATCTTCCTGCCCTTAGTAAAGCTTTATCTAAAATATCTACTCGGTTTGTCGCCGCAAGAATTATCACTCCTGCATTTGTACCAAATCCGTCCATTTCTGTAAGCAATTGATTAAGGGTATTTTCTCTTTCATCATTAGAACCTGAGGATAAACTCTTACCTCTTGCTCGTCCTATCGCATCTATTTCATCTATAAACACAATACATGGAGCTTTTTTCTTTGCAGTCTCAAATAAGTCGCGAACTCGTGAAGCTCCAACGCCAACAAACATCTCTACAAAGTCAGATCCTGAAAGAGAAAAGAAAGGAACTTTTGCTTCTCCTGCGACTGCTTTTGCAAGAAGCGTTTTCCCTGTTCCCGGAGGGCCAACTAACAATGCTCCTTTCGGAATTTTGCCTCCTAAGTTAGTATATTTTGTCGGCGATTTCAAGAAATCTACTATTTCTTTTACCTCTACCTTCGCTTCCTCTAAGCCTGCTACATCTGCAAAAGTAATTGAAATATCTTTATCTTTATCATAAAGACGAGCTTTACTCTTTCCAACATTGAAAATACCACCGCCCATTCCGCCACCGTTAGAGCTACTACCACCTCTCATCATTCTAAAGAATAAAACCCAAACAAGAATCATTACCAGCATAGAGATAATAAAGAATCCATTATCTCCAAAGAAGCTTTTTCTTTCTTCGGATTCAACATTAATACGTTTATCCGCAATAATTTTTTGTTTTTCCAATTGAGTTGCTACACCTACTGTATCTTTTGCTATCCATTGATCTTCTACTGTCTTTAAAATAGCACGAAAATCTTCGTAATCAACAAACTTAAATATATAAAATCCATTGTATTTCTTGTTTGCAGAACCAATTGTACCTTTTGGTTTTAAGTCATTATAGGTTGTGTCGTTTTGAATTTGTGATTGCTTGATATAAATCTCTGCAAACTCTTTATTAACTACGTTTATCTTTTCGTAATCCTTTTTAACCAAAACGCTTCTAAGTTTTTGCTCATTGATTTCCTTTGAAGTAGTGGAATCTCCTCCATTAAACATCATAAATGCCAATATCGCAAGCAAACCTAAGTATATCCAATAAATCTTAAATTTTATTTTAGGAACTTTTTTATTTTGTTTGTTTTGTTGAGCCATAGTTTCTCTTTTAATCTATATCTTCTAAATGAGTTTGTTTAACATCCTTCCACATTGCTTCTATGTTGTAAAATTCTCTTGTTTCTTCTAAGAAAACGTGAACTACGACATCAAAATAATCTAGCAAAACCCATTGACAATTTTGCAAGCCTTCAACTTTTCTTGGATTAAGTCCTGTTGCTTGTTTTATTTCTCTATCAATTGAATCTGTAATTGCATCAACGTGAGTAGGAGAATTAGCTGTGCAAATCACGTAATATTCAAATAAAGAACCATCTATACCATCAAAATCTATTATGGTAATATTTTTTCCTTTTTTTTCTTGTATTCCTTTCACTGCTATTTGCGAAAGTATCTCTGCTTCTTTTCTCTGTTTTCCCATAATCTCTCTTAAATTATTATGCAAATATACGAATATTTATAATAACGATAATATTTACGAAAAGTTGTGTATATTTTTCTTTGTTTTATTTTAACCAATAATTCACCAACACACTTTTTTCAACATTATAACGTTAAAAAAAAAGACAAACAATTACTTCTATATGATTTTTTTGTAGTAATTTAGTACCTTAAAATTATATTAATATGAAAAACAATATTAAAAAGCTATTTATTGTAACAAATTTATTTTTAATCCCTTTTGTTCTCTTTGCTCAAAAAACAGATATAAAGAAAACAGAGGATTTAAAACAAGCATTTGAGAATTATCATAACAAAAACTACTCTCTAAGTTTTGAACAGTTCACAAATTACATAGAGAAAAATAAAGCAAATGAGACTTTATCGTTGGAAGAGGCTTATTTTTTCCAAGCATCTTGTGCTTATGAACTAATGAACAATGACACAGATAAACTTCTCTTTGATTTCATAAATTCTTTCAAAGAAAGCCACAGAGTAAATGACGCTAAATTTCTTTTAGCGAATCATTATATGAGGAATCAACAATTTGAAAAAGCAGAAAGTATCTATTCACAAATCAATATCAAGACATTACCTCAAAGTACTAAATATGAATATTACTACAAAAGAGGGCACTGTCAATTTATGCAAAAAGATTACAGTAGCGCGAAGACATCTTTCAAAAATGTAAAAGATGCAAGAAGTAAATACGCTGTTGCTGCAACTTATTTCTACGGACACATTCTTTATGAAGAAGAAGAATACAATAAAGCCTTAAAAGAATTTCTTTCATTAAAAAATGAGAAAAACTTTGGCAAGATTGTACCTTATTATATAGCACAAATCTACTATAAAGAAAGTAAATATGAAGAATTAATAGCAATTGCCTCAGAACTTTCCAACAATTCAAAATCTAAAAACAGTTCTGAACTTAATAAAATGTTAGGAGACGCTTACTATAAGCTTGGTCGTTACAGCGAAGCAATACCTTATCTTGAAAAATCAGTACAAGAACCAAACATTGCGACATCACAAGATTATTATCTTTTAGGATTTACCCTTTTAGAAGAGAAACAATACGAAAGAGCAAAAACATATTTAGAAAAAGCCACAAGCAACGAAGATTCCCTATCGCAAAACGCATTATATCACTTAGGAGTTTGTCATTTATATTTAAACGACAAAATCGCAGCAAAGTCAATGTTTAAAGAATCCTACAAATACGATTTTGATAAAGCAATTAAAGAAAAAGCATTGCTGAACTATGCTAAATTATCCTACGAAACAAATGCAGCATACAACGAATCTATCAAAGCATTTCAAACATACATTGAACTCTTTCCTAAATCTAAAAATACAAATCAAGCAAAAGAATACCTTGCACAACTATATGGCAACACTCAAAATTACAGAGATGCGATTGAAATGATAGAACAAATGACACAAAGAAACAAAGTCATCAATCAAGTCTACCAAAAAATATGTTTAAACAGAGCAATTGAATGTTTTAATGAAAACAAACTAAACGAAGCCTTAATCTACCTTGACAAATCCCTTTCACAATCACATTCCGATGAATATGTTGCTACTGCATATTATTTAAAAGGAGAAATTTATTACCAAAACGACGAATACAACCTATCAATAAACAATATAAACAAATTCTTCAACACAACTAATTCTCAAACTAACAAATACTATGTTCACGCAAATTACACAATGGGTTACAATTTATTTAAACAAAAGAAATACAACTTAGCGAAAGACTATTTCAAAAAATGCGAAAGTAAAGACAACGAATCAATGAGTATAGACGCAAAATGTAGATATGCAGATTGCTTATATATGAACAAAGACTTTCAAAATGCAATTAAAGAATACGATTACGTTATTACAAAAAACAAATTAGATGCCGACTATGCAAGTTTCCAAAAAGGCATGGCATACGGAGCATTAGGCAATTATGACAGAAAAATATCTATTTTAGAATCAGCCTTATCACAATTTCCAAAAAGCAACTATGTAGCGAGCATGAAATATGAATTAGCAAATTCTTATTTAACACTTGATTTATATCCAAAATCACTTGAACTATACACCGATATAACAACTAATTTTTCACAATCAATACATGCAAAAGACTCATACGCAAAAATAGGTATGATATATTACAATATGGGAAAAGAACAAGATGCCTTAACCTATTTAAAAAGAGTTGTAGAAACATATCCAGGCACAGAAGAAGCAAAATCTGCACTAAATAACATCAAAACAATATACGTAGAATCAAATCGTGTAGATGATTTTGTTGCTTACACTAAAAGAATTCCAGAAATGGAAATTTCAAAAAGCGAACAAGACTCTATTAGCTATCAAGCAATAGAAAATCAATATATGAACGGAGATTGCCAAGGAGCAATCAAAGGCTTTAAAAAATATATTGAGGACTATCCAGAAGGCGCCTTCTATGTTTCTGCAAATTACTACTTAGCAGATTGTTTAATCAAACAATCTGACAAAGAAGCAGCCTTAAAAGCGTATGAAAACATTATAAAAAAACCAAAAAATGCCTTTACAGAAAAGTCAATACTAAAAGCAGCTAACCTAAACTTTGAAGCAAAAAACTACACCTTAGCATTAGAAGAATATTACCTACTTGAACAAACAGCAGAAATAAGCAATCACAAATTACAAGCCCTATCAGGAGAAATGGAATGTTACTTCCTTTTAAACAAATTTGATTCCACAATAATTACTGCGAACAAAATCCTATCATTTGAAAAGATTGACGAAAACACATCTGAAAAAGCATTATATTTATTAGCAAAATCACTTCTACAAAACTCTAATTCAGGGCAAGCAATAGAAGAATTTAAGAAACTAACCAATGCAAAAAACACAGAATATGCCTCAGAAGCACAATATACACTTGCAGAAATTCAATACAACAATAAAAACTTAGAAGAATCTGAAAAAATAATATTAGAAATCACAAGCAATCCAAGTAGTGAATATTGGTTAGCAAAAGCATTTATACTTTGGGCAGACATTTTCAAACAAAGAGGAAATAAAATCCAAGCAAAACAAACCCTACAAAGTATAATAGAAAACTATGAAGGAGATGAATCAATAATCAAACTTGCACAAGACAAATTAGATGAAATAAATAACAAACAAACACAAGAACAAAAATTGCAAGAACAAAAATTGCAAGAACAAAAAGAAGCAGTTGACGAAATAACAATAGAAAATAAATAACAAATACAAATATGAGAAAACATATAACAACACTATTTTTAATATTAGGCATAAGTTTCCCAGCTTTTTCACAAGAAGAAAAAGAAAGTATTTACAACGAAGACGTTATAGTAAGAACAATTTTCGATCCAGTTGTAAACGAAGCATATAAGATAAACGAAAAGCCACAAACTTTCGACACAAAATTTGAGATACCTCCTTTTCAATATGAAAAGACCACAAAACAATACCCTACAACAATGGTTTTTGAACAAATAAAACCAGCAAAAGTAAAAGGAGAGCCATTAACAAAACTATATAACTCACACATAAAAGCAGGAGTAGGCTCTTACTTTACTTCTCTCTTAGACTTATCCTACACACAAACACGTTCAAAGAATTTTATCTACTCTACACATTACAGACACAACTCTTCATTAGGACAAATCAAAGATTACGGCAACTCAACCTTTGCAAACAATGACTTAGATTTATATGCAAAAAAAATATGGAATAAATTCTTCATTGATGCCGGCATAAACTACAATCATCAACAACAATATTTCTACGGATTCATTGATAGCACAAATATAGACAAAGCAACTTATGTTGCACCTTATCATAATGTAGGTGGATTCCTTAGATACAAAAGCATTTATAGAAAAAACACTTCTATTCACAATTCAGCTAAATTTGCAATTAATCATACCTTTAATAAATGGGGAAGACAAGAAACGCATCTTGAAGCAAATGCTGACTTGCATAAAAACTTCAAATTCTTAGGTAGCGATAAACAAAACATAGGCTTAAACTTCAATTACAAACAAACCCTCGGCAAATACACACCAAAAGACTTAGCATTATTTCACAATGAAATGCTTCCATTAGAATTTGATAATAACATCGGAAGCTTAGCATTAACACCTTACACCAACTTAAAAATAAAAAGTCTTAATCTAAACATAGCACTTGATTTTGTTTCTACCTTTGGAGATAGAAAAGAATTTATGATATTACCAACAGCTTTTTTAGAAACACCAACACTTGCAAACTTCATTAAAATCAAAGCAGGAATAACAAGCAACTTTGATTTTCCAACCCTTAATCAATTAAGAATAGAAAATCCATATCTTTCTCCACTTGCAAAAATAGAAAGCAACAATCAAATGGATATTTTCGCAAAAGTTAATTTCCTTACAAAAAGCAACATACTACTTTCTTTAAAAGGTGGATATAAAACAATAAATAATGACTATTTCTTTACACTTGATAAAAATGCAGGTCTAAACAATATGTTTACATTAGTGTATGATGACACAAAAACAATATACGCACAAATAGACGCAGCATATCAAATAAACAAAAAATTCGATTTAAGTCTTAACCTATTATATCAAAAAATAACAACAACAGACCTTGAATACGCTTGGTACAAACCAACTTTCAAAGCAAATTTATTACTTCATTACAATGCAAACGACAAATTCAACATAAGCCTTGTACCAACATTCCAAAGTAAAGTCAAATGTTTAAATCCAAAAGGAGAGGTTGAAGAGCTAAAAAACAAGATAGACGTAAACCTTTGGGCTAATTACAACTTCAATCAAAAACTTTCATTCTTTATTGAATTGAATAATATTGCCTATCAACGCTATTTTGACTACTACAACTATCCTTCACAACGCATAGTCGTTATGGGAGGAGCAAAATACGCTTTCTAAAAAAATGATTGAGAAGCTTTCTTTTCATCAAGCTTGGCAACTTGAAAAATTATGCACGGAAAACCTAAACTATTCCGTGCATTTTTTATCTGATTTATTAGAAAATTTTGACAAAATAGAGAATCACTCTGCAAGACGTTCACTTTGCAAAATCATTGCTTTAACCCTAAAAAACAAAAGCAAACTTTCAAACGAAATTTCCGAGATAATAGACAATTGCAACAAAGAAAAACTAATAGAGACCTGCTTTATTCATCTGCTTAATGAAAAAACACAA
>CALDHX010000039.1 GCA_937901525.1 uncultured Bacteroidales bacterium | reverse complement strand
ACTGCTGCTTCTTCTACATAAACTTCTTCTGTAATTACTTCTTGTGCTTTTGCTTCTGTGAAGGCAAAAAGCGAACACATTGAAAAACAAATCAATGCTAATTTTGCGTTTCTTTTCATACTATATAAATTTTAGTTTATAATTATTTCTATGTCGCAAATTTACAAATATTTTACTATAACTAACAAATAAATCAATAATTTTGTTTTAGGGGGGGGTAAATCTTTGGTTTTCAAAAGTTTAGTAATAAAAAAAATAACGGACTTTATTAAAAAATCCGTTATTTGCTTTATATAAATAGTTTTTTTATTGCTTTGGAATAAGCGAAATATTCAATTCTTCAAGCTGTGCAGGAGAAATTTCTGATGGACTTTCAATCATTATATCTCTTGCTTTATTGTTTTTAGGGAAAGCAATGAAATCTCTAATTGTCTCAACGCCAGCGAACATTGAACACATTCTATCAAATCCGAAAGCTATACCTCCGTGAGGTGGAGCTCCGTATTCAAATGCGTTAAGCAAGAATCCGAATTGTGCTTGTGCTTCTTCTTCGCTGAAACCTAAGGCTTTAAACATATCGTTTTGCATATTACGATCGTAAATACGTATTGAACCTCCTCCAATCTCTGTTCCATTTACAACAAGGTCGTATGCGTTTGCTCTTACTTCGCCCGGAGATGTGAAAAGTTTTGAATAATCCTCTGATTTCAAGGAAGTAAAAGGGTGATGCTTTGCATAGAAACGTTGAGTTTCTTCATCCCATTCTAAAAGTGGGAAATCAACAACCCATAACGGCTTGTAATTAAACGGATCTCTTAATCCAAGGCGAGAACCCATTTCAAGACGAAGAGCACATAAAGCAGTTTGAGTTTTTTCCTTAGCTCCTGCCATCACAAGCATTAAATCGCCTGGTTTTGCTGAGAATTTATCTGCTATTTTTTGTAATTGCTCTGCGTTAAAGAACTTATCTACAGAGGATTTAAATGTTCCGTCTTCGTTATACTTGATATAAACTAATCCACTCGCCCCTACTTGTGGACGTTTTACGAAATCGGTTAATTCATCTAATTGTTTACGAGTGTAATTTGCACAACCCTCTGCACAAATTCCTACAACTAATTCCGCAGAATCAAAGACTGAGAAGCCATTTCCTTGTGCTACATCATTCAATTCTACAAACTTCATTTCAAATCTTGTATCAGGCTTATCGCTTCCGTAATATTTCATTGCGTCTGCGTAGGTCATTCGTGAGAAATCGTCTAATTCTAAGCCTTTTACTTGTTTGAAAAGATATTTCATCAAGCCTTCAAACATTTGTAAAACATCTTCTTGTTCTACAAAACTCATTTCACAATCTACTTGCGTAAATTCTGGTTGTCTGTCGGCTCTTAAATCCTCATCTCTAAAACATTTTACGATTTGAAAGTAGCGATCGTAACCTGCAACCATCAATAATTGTTTGAATGTTTGAGGTGATTGAGGTAAGGCATAGAATTCATTTGGATTTACACGAGAAGGCACAACGAAATCTCTCGCTCCTTCTGGTGTAGAACGAATTAAGAACGGTGTTTCTATTTCCATAAACTTTTTATCATTCATATAATTTCTGATAAGTATGGAAAGTTGATGTCTTAATTCAAGATTTTTTCTTACAACCCCTCTTCTAAGGTCTAAATAACGGTATTTCATTCTAAGCTCTTCACCTCCGTCTGTATTGTCTTCTATTGTGAAAGGTGGAGTTTTGGCTTCGTTCAATACTGTTATTTCTTCTACAAGAATTTCTATTTCTCCTGTTGGGATATTTTTATTTTTGTTGCTTCTTTCTGCTACTACTCCTTTAATTTGCAAAACATATTCTCTTCCAAGCGTTCTTGCTTTTTCGCATAGAGCAGAATTTGTTTCCATATTAAAGACAAGTTGAGTGATTCCGTAACGATCTCTTAGGTCTATAAAGGTCATTCCACCTAAATCGCGAGAACGTTGCAACCAACCTGCAAGTGTTACTTGTGTTCCACAATCTTTGAGAGTTAATTCTCCACAAGTGTGAGTTCTTAACATATTACGTTATTATTTGTTTTGATATTGTTTACTTAGATTAAAGTTTTCTGGATATTTTGCTACTTTATCCTTATAAAATTCTTGGATTTCCTTTAAGTCTTCTTCATAATTGCCTGTTGGATAGAAGATTTTTCCACTTCCTCCTTGTTTTTTCTCATAATCTAACCAAGAAAGATAGATTGGTTTTCCTGATTTCATTGCTATATGATAAAAACCTTTTTTCCAATGTTCTGTATATTTTCTTGTACCTTCAGGAGTTATGATTACAGAAAAGTCATCATTTTCTTTTAATCTTTTGACTGCTTCATCTACAAGGCCTGCTCCTTTTTTTCTATCAACAGGAACTCCTCCCAAAGCTTTCAAAATAGGACCCAAAGGAAAGAAAAACATTTCTTTTTTAATGAAAAAGTGGGCATTAACGCCTAATTTCCATAAGCCGCAACGCCCCCAAACGAAGTCCCACATTGATGTATGTGGGGCTTCTATAAATACACAATTTTTCATCTGAGGTTCGGGCTCTCCAATCAATTTCCAACCGCCGAGCCACATAAGAAAATCCGCAAATTTCTTCATCTACTATTTCACAATTGAATAAGTATCTTGTGCAATTACTAATTCTTCGTCAGTAGTTACCGAAAGAATTTTTACTCTACTGCTTTCCTTAGAGATAATTCCGTCTTGTCCAGCCATAGCTCCATTTTGTTTTTCATCTATTTCTGCACCTAAGAATTCTAATCCACGACAAATTTCTTGTCTTTGCCACCATGCGTTTTCTCCTATACCACCTGTGAATAAGATTGCATCAACTCCTCCCATTGCAGCTGCATACGCTCCAATGTATTTTTTAACTCTGTATGCAAACATATCAAATGCGTAAGTTTCTCTTTCTTTTCCTTCTCTTTTTCCTGCCATTATATCACGCATATCAACAACTCCTCCTGTGATTCCATTTAAACCACATTTTTTGTTAATGAAGTTGTTCATTTCTTTAATAGTCATATTTTCTTTTTCTGCAATATAAAGAAGTACTCCAAGATCTAAATCTCCACATCTTGAACCCATAATCAATCCTTCAACAGGTGTGAATCCCATTGATGTATCTACTGATTTTCCATCTTTAACGGCACATATTGAAGCACCTGATCCTAAGTGGCAAGAAATGATTTTTGAATTATTTATATCTAATCCTGCCATTTTTGCTGCTTTTGGAGCGACAAATCTATGAGATGTTCCGTGGAATCCATAACGGCGAACTTTATCTGTTTGATAATATTCGTATGGTATTGCATAAAGATAAGCCTCTGCTGGCATTGATTGATGGAAAGATGTATCAAACACTGCTACCTGAGGAACATTTGGCAATATTGCTTGCATTGCTTCTATTCCTTGAAGATTTGCAGGATTGTGAAGTGGTGCTAATGCAAATAATGCTCTTATTTGTTCTTTTTCTTTTTCGCCTACTAAAACTGATTGTTTGAATATTTCTCCTCCGTGTGCAACTCTGTGTCCACAAGCATTGATTTCTGTCAATGAAGCTATAACTCCTATTTTTTCATCTACCAAAGCTTCTAACACCATTTTGATACCTGCTTTGTGATCTGGTATAGGTTGTTGTACATAATATTTATCTTTTCCAACAGGTTTATGAGTAAATTCACCCATTTCTAAACCTATTCTTTCTAATAATCCTTTTGCCAATAGTGTGGCATTGTTATCCATATCTATCAATTGATATTTGATAGAACTACTTCCGCAATTTAATACTAATATTTTCATTTTTCTATTATGTGTTTAATTTTTACTTTTCTACTTTTAATTTTTTATAAACTTCTTGTAAAGAATCATAATCATCTGTCATTATAAGGAGTTTATCTTTTGGATTTAATTCTGTTTTTCCTGTTGGAACAAAATACTTCTCTTCTCTTTTAACCATAACAGCCAAAGAATTATCTGGTAGTTTTATATCCATCAAACGATTTCCTACTTCAAATGTATTTTCATTTAATTCCACTTCTGCCAAAACAGTTTTTATATCGTTTGAAACATCTATATCAAAATCTTTTAATTTAGATACGTCTTTTGATTTTTCAGCTAACTTTAACCAACGTGCAACTATTGGCAGTGAAGTGCCTTGTATCAATAAAGAAACTAAGGTACAGAAAAAAACTATATTAAAAATCAATTGTGAATTAGGCAATTCTGCTGCTAATGGCATAATTGCAAAAATAATTGGCACTGCTCCTCTTAGCCCCACCCAAGAAACGTATGTTTTTGCTTTAAGAGTCATCTTTTTAAAAGGCAAAAGACATAAAAATACCGATAATGGTCTGGCGATAAATATCATTAGCAAACTTATTATCACAGAAGGTAATATTATAGGGAGTAATTCACTTGGGTTCACAAGCAATCCTAACATCAAGAACATTATCAACTGAAACAACCAAGCTAAACCATCAAAAAATTTAATGGAAGAGCGTTTGTGTACAAACTTTGAATTTCCTATTACTAAACCTGCTATATACACGGCTAAATAACCATTACCTTGCAAAAAGTAGGTTGCTGAAAAAATAAATATACAGAAAGTTAAAACTAAAATAGGATAAAGAGAATCATTACCTATTTTTATTCTATTTATTACAAAAATAGCAAATTTACCCAAAGCGTATCCCAAACCAGCACCTATTGCAAGTTGCATTATTAACTTACCAATAATAACCAATATACTTGGAGTAGAACCAAGTGAAATAATATCAACAAGTGTTAAAACCAAAAGATATGCCATAGGGTCATTACTTCCACTTTCAAGTTCTAACATCGGTCTTAGATTCTGTTTTAAATGCAAATTCTTAGAACGCAATATAGAAAATACAGATGCAGAATCGGTAGAAGACATAATAGAGGCTAATAATAAAGATGTCATAAAGCCAATTCCTGCACTTGCCATTGTTGCTCCTAAAACCCACCAAATTAACAAGCCCATAATTAAGGCCGTTATTAATACTCCAAATGTAGATAATAAAACTCCTTGCACAAGCACAGGTTTTATTTCATTTACCTTTGTATCCATACCACCAGAGAACAATATAATACACAAAGCGACTGTTCCTATCGCTTGAGCCATATATATATCATCAAATTCCACCCCTAATCCATCACTACCAGCCAACATTCCTACGCCTAAGAACAATAATAAGGAAGGTACCCCAAATTTAGAACTTGCCTTACCTGCAAACACACTTAAAAAGAATAAGAATGATAAGACCAATAAGATGATTTCAATTTGAATTTGCATAATGTAAAATTTTTATCGTGCAAAGATACATAAAAATATTTTTTTCTACTAATTAACACCTATATAAGATAAAAGTTGTTTTAAAAATAAAAGTGGTTTATCTACCATAACCCAATGTCCACACGAATCTATTGTAACTATTTTTGAACAAGGAAACTTTTCTTTAAAAACATGTAAATCTTCTCCTTTAGTAAATTCAGAGCTATCTCCTCTTATTAAAAGACAAGGTGTACTTATTTTACCTAACTTTACCTCATCTGCAACCTTATCCATATTTTTAGCTAACATAGGAGCGTTTGATTTCCATGATAAAATGGTTTTATTATCTAAACTCGCACATTGAATATTTTGCATAATCAAAGCCAACCAACCTTTATCATTAATATAACTCTTAAAATGTGACAATATTTCTCCACGAGTAGAAAAATTTTCTATATCAGTATTCAGTATAACCTGTGCCACACCATCTGATTCAAGAAGAAATGTGTAACGAATCGGCAAAATATCAATAACGACTAATCTTTCATAATTTTCAGGGAATAAATCTGCCATTTTCATAATTAACTTACCACCCATAGAATGTCCTATAAGTATCGGTTTTTCTGATATTTTCTTTTTTTCTAAAAAATCATGCAAAAAAACAGCAATTTCATCATAAGAAAATTCCTCTGTATGAAAACTCCTACCATGATTTGGCAAATCAGGGACTAATACATGAAAACCATTATCAGCTAAAAATTCTGCTATTTTAAGCCAATGTTCTCCCATACCCAACCAACCATGCACAATTAATATAGTTTTACTTTCATCCCTATTTGGACAAAACTCTCTATAAAAAAAATCCATTTCAATTATAATTTATGCTACAAAAATAAAAAAAATTAATGTTTTTTTTCTGCATTTAAAGAAAAAACATTAGTTTTGCAAAAAATATAAAATAAAATACAATGGAATACTTAGCTATAATCATTTTTGCGGTTTTCGTAAACAACGTAATCCTTTCGCAATTTCTTGGAATTTGTCCTTTCTTAGGCGTTTCAACAAAAGTTAGCACAGCAGCAGGAATGGGAGCTGCAGTAGTGTTCGTGATGGCTCTTTCAACAGTGGTAACATTCTTATTACAAGAATTTATACTTGAACCTTTACAAATAGAATTTCTACAAACAATTGTATTTATTTTAGTTATTGCCGCATTAGTTCAAATGGTGGAAATAATATTAAAGAAAATCAGTCCATCATTATATCAAGCCTTAGGAGTATTTCTTCCTTTGATTACAACAAACTGTGCAGTATTAGGAATATCTATCTTAGTTATTCAAAAAGGATACAACTTGTTAGAAGGTTTAACTTACTCTATAGGAATTTCATTAGGATTCACCTTAGCAATGGTTATATTTGCTGGACTTAGAGAGCATTTAGAACTTGTTCAAGTACCAAAAGGAGTAAAAGGAATCCCTATCGCTTTAATTACAGCAGGCATTTTAGCTATGGCATTTATGGGATTTGCAGGCTTAGTTAAAATCTAAAATATGAATTTTATGATAGATCAAAAAGCCAATAAACAATTAGTTAAAGGATTAAAAGAAAAACAACGCAAACCAGGTTGGTGGGCAAAAAGAAGTAGAAAAAATCTAATAAAAAATATACTTTCTGAGTTGCAAGCCTTTGATATTAAATCAGCTTGGGCTCACAAAGCATTCGTTTCAACGCAAGAAAAAAGACCAAAAAACATAACTATATACGTAGATTTTAAAGGAAAAAAACCAGAAGGCTTTGCTCATAAAGTAGACATGGCTATGGATAAAGCTTTTCCTAAGAAAAAAATAAGCATTATAGACGTAAAAAGTCTTCAACCTGCAATAAAGGAATTTGTATTTAAAGACGTAGATCAAATCTTATAGAGATGCAAATTTCTGCTGTTATAATAACCTTTAACGAAGAAGACAATATATCTTCTTGTATAGAATCTATTGAGCAAATCGTTGATGAAATAATAGTTGTTGATTCTTTTTCAACAGATAAGACTGTTGAAATTGCAAAAAGATATAGCAAAGTAAAATGTTATTCTCAAAAATGGTTAGGATACGTTGAACAAAAAAATTATGCCAACTCTCTAACAACATTCAATACAATACTTTCAATAGACGCAGACGAATTGTTATCACAACAGCTTAAAGAAAGTATACTTAAACTCAAAGAATTAGATGAAAATCTATTTAAAGTCTATGAAGTTTCTCGTTTAACAAATTATTGTGGCAGTTGGATAAAACATTGCGGCTGGTATCCTGATAAAAAAATAAGAATATTCAATAAACAAAGCGTAAAATGGCAAGGA
>CALDHX010000038.1 GCA_937901525.1 uncultured Bacteroidales bacterium | reverse complement strand
AAAGATGGAGATATTGTATCAATTGATTGCGGAGTAACATACAATGGTTGGGTAGGAGATTCTGCATATACATTTGCATTAAAAGGTGTTAAAGACGATTGGAAACAACTCATAAAAGTAACAAAAGAGTCGCTATACTTAGGTATACAAGAATGCGTAATAGGAAATCGTATTGGCGATTTGAGTTACACAATACAAACCCATTGTCAATCGTTTGGATATGGAGTTGTTAGAGAATTGTGTGGACACGGATTAGGTAGAAGAATGCATGAAGATCCATCAGTACCAAACTATGGTAAAAGAGGGACAGGTTCTCGTTTTAGAGAAGGCATGGTTATTGCGATAGAACCTATGATAACCTTAGGAAATAGAGAAGTTGTTTTTGAGTCAGATGGTTGGACTTGTAGAACAGCGGACTATTCACCTGCGGCACACATAGAACATGATGTTGCAATTACAGCTAATGGGCCTGAAATTTTATCAAGTTTTGACGCTATTGAAAAGACAATAAAACAAAATATAAATTTAGAAGAGATTTAATATGGCGAAGCAAGCATCCATACAATTAGATGGTACAGTATTGGAATCATTAGGAAATGCGATGTTCAGTGTTGAATTAGAAAATGGACACGTTATCATAGCACATATATCAGGAAAGATGAGAATGCATTACATAAAAATCTTACCAGGAGATAAAGTGCAAGTAGAAATGTCTCCATACGATTTAACAAAAGGACGTATTACATATCGACATAAATAAAACTACGAAATTATAAATAAAATAAAAATATTACCGAAAAATGAAAGTTAGAACCTCAGTTAAAAAAAGATCTCCTGAATGCATAGTCGTTCGTAGAAAAGGAGTTGTCTATGTTATAAATAAGAAAAATCCGAAATATAAACAAAGACAAGGGTAATTAAGTAATTAAATAATAATAATTTATGGCAAGAATTGCAGGTATAGACTTACCAAAGAACAAAAGAGGTGTAATCGGTTTGACCTACATTTATGGAATAGGTAGAAGTTTAGCATCACAAATATTAGCTAAAGCAGGAATCGATGAAAATAAGAAGGTAAGTGATTGGAGTGATGACGAACAAAATGCTATCCGTACAATAATCGGAGAAGAATACAAAGTAGAAGGAGCATTACGTTCAGAAGTACAAATGAACATCAAGAGATTGATGGACATTGGATGTTACAGAGGAATACGTCATCGTAACGGATTACCATTGCGTGGACAAAGCACAAAGAACAATGCAAGAACACGTAAAGGTAAGAAGAAAACTGTTGCAAACAAGAAAAAAGCAACTAAGTAATAAGTAAGTAAAAGTTGAATGCGGATTATATTATAAAAAGTTAAAGAAATTAGGAGCATTCATTAATTAATAACAAATTAAATATTGTAAGGAGACAATATGGCAAAAAATGCTAAAACAACGAAGAAAAGAGTAGTAAAAGTAGAACCAGTAGGAAAAGCGTTCATCTTTGCTTCTTTCAACAATTGTATTATTTCGTTGACAAACAATGCTGGACAAGTTATAGCTTGGTCATCAGCAGGAAAAATGGGATTTAGAGGTTCAAAAAAGAACACTCCATACGCTTCTCAAATGGCAGCAGAAGACTGTTCAAAAGTAGCATTTGACTATGGTTTGAGAAAAGTAAAAGTATTTGTAAAAGGACCTGGTGCAGGACGTGAATCAGCAATTAGAGCTATCAATACATCTGGTATAGAAGTATTGGAAATTACTGATGTTACACCATTACCACACAATGGTTGTCGTCCTCCAAAAAGAAGAAGAGTGTAAAAATTGTGTAATCTAAAAAAAAGAAATTATGGCAAGATATATAGGTCCTAAAAGTAAAATAGCAAGAAAATTTAAAGAACCGATTTATGGAGCTGATAAAAACTTTGAAAAAAGAAACTATCCTCCAGGACAACACGGTATAAATAAAAGACGTGCTAAACAATCAGAATACGGATTGCAATTAATGGAAAAACAAAAAGCTAAATATACATACGGTATATTAGAAAAGCAATTCCGTAACTTGTTTGACAAAGCATCAAGAAAAACAGGAATCACAGGTGAAGTGTTATTGCAATTAATAGAATCAAGATTAGATAACGTAGTATATCGTTTAGGCATAGCACACACAAGAAATCAAGCAAGACAGATTGTTTCTCACAAACATATCACTGTAAACGGACAAATTGTTAATATACCATCATATTTGTTAAAAGTTGGCGATGTTGTAGGAGTGAGAGAACGTTCAAAATCATTAGAAATAGTAGAAGAATCTTTAGCATCAAGAGTAAACTATTCATGGTTAGAATGGAATGGTGAAAAGATGGAAGGAAAATTCTTGAACTATCCTGAACGTGCAGAAATTCCTGAAAACATAGCAGAACAATTAATCGTCGAATTGTATTCTAAATAAGATTAAATAAAGAAAAAATGGCCATATTAGCTTTTCAACAACCTGATAAGGTTTTCATGATAGAATCAGATGATTTCAAAGGTACCTTTGAATTTCGTCCGCTTGAACCTCGATACGGAGTAACAATAGGAAACGCTTTAAGAAGAGTACTATTGTCTTCATTAGAAGGGTTCGCAATTACATCAATCAGAATCGAAGGCGTAAAACACGAATTTGATACTATTCCTGGTGTAATAGAAGATATGACAGAAATCATTCTAAACCTAAAACAACTTCGTTTCAAAAGATTAATAGAAACAGAAGAAAGAGAAACAGTAAATTTCAAAATAGAAGGAAAGAATGTTTTCAAAGCAGGCGATATAAATGGTAGTTTGAATTCATTTCAAATTTTGAATACCGAAGTAGAAATATGTCACATGGAGCCTTCAGTAAGCCTTTCTATTGAAATGACAATAGAAAAGGGTAGAGGATATGTGCCTGCAGAGGAAAATAAGAAATCAGACGATGTAATAGGAACGATAGCTATTGATTCAATTCACACACCAATAAAAAATGTGAATTACACCGTAGATAGTTATAGAGTTGAACATAGAATTGACTTTGAAAAGTTAATCTTAGAAGTAACAACAGACGGTTCAATCACACCAAAAGAAGCACTTTCAGAAGCAGCTTCAATATTGATTCAACACTTCGCCCTATTCTCAGATGATCATATAGCAATCCAAACAGAGCAACAAACACCTGAGGAAGAGTTTGATGAAACAACACTACACATACGTCAATTATTAAAGACAAAACTGATAGATATGGACTTATCTGTAAGAGCTTTAAATTGCTTGAAATGTGCAGAAGTTGAAACATTAGGTGAATTAGTATCATTCAACAAAGCAGACTTATTAAAATTCAGAAATTTCGGAAGAAAATCATTAAACGAATTGGAAAGTCTTGTAAGATCTAAGAACTTAGAATTTGGAATGAATGTTGCGAAGTATAAATTAGAAAAGGAGTAACGAGAAATGAGACACGGTTGTAAAGTAAATAAATTGTCAAGAACACATGCACACAGAGCAGCAATGCTTTCAAATATGGCATCGTCGTTAATCTTGCACAAAAGAATAGAAACTACATTAGCAAAAGCAAAAGCATTAAGAGGCTATGTAGAACCATTGATAAATAGAACAAAAGCAGATTCAACACATCAAAGACGTATGGTATTTAGCTACTTACAAAATAAAGAAGCGGTTAAAGAACTATTCGGAGATGTAGCAACAAAAGTAGCAAATCGTCCAGGCGGATACACAAGAATATTAAAACTTGGAAGACGTATGGGAGATGGAGCTGAAATGGTAATGATGGAGCTTGTTGATTACAACGAAGCAATGTTGAAAGAAACAACTGCTAAAAAAGCCAAAACAACTCGTAGAGGTGGAAAGAAAAAAGCTACTGAAACAGTTGAAGCACCAGCTCAAGAAACAGTTGCAGAAGAAACAAAAGCAGAATAATAATTTGCTTAATACGAAGAAGAGGAGGTTTCAAACGAAGCCTCCTCTTTTTTTACAATAATAGCTAAAAAAAACAAAGAAAAAACAGAAAAAAACAAAGAAAAAATAGGAAAAAACAAAGAAAAAAAATAAGAAATCTTTGTTTTTTATGGCAACAAATAAAAACTTGATTTGTATGATTTTAGCTGAGTTTATAAAATATTTATTGTTTAATATTTTGCAAAGAAAAATAAAATAGCTACTTTTGGGGCTTTTAAAAAATATAGTATTAACTAACAAATTAGGTATGAAAAAATTGTTATTATTTGCGATGGCGATAATATTCGCTATGCATTTGTCGGCACAAACTAACAATGTAGTTGTCGG
>CALDHX010000037.1 GCA_937901525.1 uncultured Bacteroidales bacterium | reverse complement strand
GTGTAGCGTGTTGTACCTGCACTTATTGCTTCTTGGCTTAGGATTCTTCCTTGTAGGTCGCTGATTACTATCTTAGCGTCTTGGTCTAATCCTACGATTTCCATTGTTGCATCGTCTTGTGCAGGGTTTGGATATAGATTTACTTGTAATTCATTTGCTAATTCATCTGCCAAGCTTGACAATGTAAAGGTTTTTATTGTTCCGTATGCTATGCCTACTTCGTTTGTGATGTATGCAAGATAGAAGTATGTTTGTCCTCCTTCTAAGTCTGTTACTGCTTGACTGAATGTGTTGTCATTTAATGTTGCTGTGATGTTTTGAACATTTGAATTTTCTTCTAATAGGTCAGAAACTGTGGTAGCTAAGGTAAATCCTACTGTGAAGTTTTCTGTGTTTCCTGTACTTACCAAGGTTCCGTTCAAGGTTGCCGATGTGTTTCCTACTTCTGTTGCGTTTAACGTATTAACTTCGCCCAAGGTTACTTCTGGTTCTGAAATTATTTCGTTTTCTGCATCATAAACAGTAACGGCATCTACTCCTACTCCATATCCGTAATGAGATGTTGCAAGGAATGCGATTTGATAGGTTTGTGATGGATTTGGTAATGCTATTGAATCTTCTGTCCATTCTGAGAATTCTGTTGTGTATTGTAGTAAATCTACCCATTGTTCGTTTGGACTTGTTCTGTATTGCACTTTCAATTCGTCAATATCTAACATCCAAGCGACTGCAATATGAGAGAATTTTAGAGATGGGTGTTCTAATGTGGTTATATCCATTACTGGTGAGATTAATCGTGATGCACTTCCGGAGTATCCTTCATAAAACACAAATTGTTCCCCTTCTACTGGTGGTATTGGATCGTGATCCCAATCCATATTGTAGGCATGAGATATTGTCCATTCCATTGAACCTGAAACTACTTCTTTTGACCAACAAATTGATAGGTATTGTGATTCAAATCCTTCTGTAAATGGAAATTCTGTTACTGGAAGGCAATTGGTTGAGAAGGTTATTATTGGTGTTGTTGCCGATTCTACTCCTTCACAGTTCGATACAAGATAAGCTGTGTAGGTTGTTGCTGGTTCTAAGTCGGTAAGGGTGTAAGGATTTGTTGAGATTAATACATTGGAGTATTCTGTTTCGCCTTCTGCTTTATAGTATAATATCCATGAGGTGTTTACTTGGTCCTGCCAAGTAAAGGTTGCTTGGGTTGAAGTTGTTGAAGTTGTTTCAAATGCTGTTGGTGAAACGCAGTTTGAGCTTGTTATCGATAGATTATCTATTGCCGCAGGGATTCCATAGCTTCCTTCGCTATCGTTTGTCCAATAGAAAATTAAGTTCTTTGTAGTATTGGATAGCAATGGTGAAGAGTAGGTGAAACTTGTCCAAGTATCTATCCCGTTTGCTAAATTAAGGATTGGTGTTCCATTAGGAATTCCTGTTGTTAATATGGTATTTGTGTCTGCTATTACTACTGATAAATAATCATAAGTAGATTCACCGATTACTTTGTAGTCAAATGATATTGTATATTCTGCATCTGAGCCAAAGTTTATTGGTACTATTACATAGGCATCTGTTATTGAATACTGATCGTAATTGTGTGTTTGTCCGTTTGTGTTTGATATGTATAAAGAGTTTGATTCCCCATAGTTATTTGTTTCTGATAATACACCTGTTGCATGACCTACTACCCATTTATTGTTTCCTATGACTTTATATTCTGCATTGAATGGTAAGGCTACTAAGTCTTCAAAATCTTGATAGTATGGGAATGTTGTTATTGGCACAGCTTTTGTTGAAAAAGTTATAGGTATTGTTTGTGATAAGTTGTCGCTTGTTCCACAATCTGTTTGTACGTATAGTGTATAGTTTGTTGCTTGTGTTAAACCTGATAATTCTGCTAATTGATCAGTTACTGTTAGAGTTGTATAGTTTTCTTCTCCTTCTGCTTTGTAATAAACTATCCATTGTGTGTGTTCAATATCTGGGTCTATCCATGTTATTATTGCACTTTCTGTTGTTATGTTAGTAGCTGTTACGCTTGTTGGTATTGGAGATGGACAAGTCGGTATTGGTTCTACGGTAAAGTCGTCCAAATTCCAAGAGATTGCTTGATTTGTTGATGTATAACGCAAGGCTATTCTTCCTTCTGTTTCTTCTATGTCGCCATATTGGAATGGTCCTACCATTACTGATTCACTTCTGTCATATCCTACTGGTGCAACTGTTGCTATTGGCACAAATGAAGAAGTGTCTTGAAGATTTGTTATGTATCCTACCTCGAATAATCCTGCTTGTGATTCGAATGAGGCTGTTGTATTTGCATAAAATGTTAATTGTAGAGTGTTTAAATCTGCCGCAAATTGAGGTAAGGCTAATAATCCGTTTCCATTAAATTCTAATGATACTAATCCTGAGTGTGCGGCATCATAACTTCCGTCCCAATCAATGCGTGGATATGTTCCCATAAAAGATTCGGTTGTAGAATTGAGCACTTCCCAACATGCAAATTTATTATTCGCAAGCAATTCATCATAAAGCACGCTTTCAAAATCTTCAAACCATAATCCTTCTATTGTTCCACAAGATGTTGAGAATGTTGCTACTTCTGTTAAAGGTGAGGACTCTTCTCCACAGATTGATTGTATGGTATATTCGTATATTGATGCTGGTTGTAGGTTTGTTAAGGTTGTATAAGTTAATGAAGTTGTTTCTTCCATAAATTCTTCATTGCTTCCTACCTTTCTATATTTTATTGTATAGGAATCTGCTTCTGCTTCCCAAGATATTGTTGCAGTGTTTTGTGTTACTTGATCTAATGTAATATTGCCAGGTCTAATACATGTGCTTTGACTTATTCTGATATTGTCAATTGCTGCCGGTTGGGTTCCTCCCGAATAGTCATTATGCCAATAGAATAGGATTTGTTTTGTTGTGCCTATCCAAGATTCTGGAATTTCATAGTTGAAGCGTGCCCAATTGTAAACGCCATATAATTCTGATGATAGCATTTGTCCATTCCAATATTCATCAAGTGGAAATCCTGGTTCTAATACAAATAATTTTAAATTATCTCCGTCCTCTTCTCCACCTACTTTGTAATCGAAAGACAATTCGTATTCATAGCCTGGTGTAAAATAAACTAAGATTCCTGCAACTGATATATCCCAAATTGTATTTATATATCCATAAGTTTGTCCGTTATCATTTGAGATATACATTGCTCCTCCTGTTGTTTCTGAGCTTCCTTGCGGAATGTATCCTGTTGCATTACCAATAGCCCATTTATTAAATCCATCGGAATTCCAAAATGAAATTTCCGAAACAGCTGTTGTGTCTTCAAAGTTTTGGAAATATGGCAAAGTAATTGGAATTCCTGTTGTTGTGAATTGAACAGTATAGGTTTGTTCTGTATTATTCTCTGTTCCACAATCTGTCATAACATATACTTGATAGGTTGTTTCTGGTGTAAGTCCTGTTAATGTATGTGTTTGTTCTGATGCTTCTGATGTTAACCATTCTTCTGCAGAAAGTGGTTTGTAATAGACTATCCAAGCTTCATGTTCTTCGTTATTGTCTATCCAAGATACTACTGCATTGTCTCCGTTTGCAACAACTGTTACACTTCCTCTTTCCGGTGCAGGACATTCTGGTATTGTATTGATATAAATATTATCAATATACACATTGTCCCATTCATTTTGTAAAACGCATTTTATTGCTAAGTAATAATCTGTTCCTTCTATTAAGTTCCATGATGTTGTATTTAACGCATATTCTGACCAACCAATTTGATTTGTTATTGTTAGTGTATTTAATGGAACAAAGGTTGTTGTATCTGTTAGGCTTGTTACATAACCAACTAACAATGTAGGAGCAATATCAAAGAACGCTCTTGTTTTAATTCTTATTTCCGTTTCCAAATAATCAAATCTTATAGGTAAATTATTTGCTATTATAGTATTTCCTACTGTTGATAGTAGTACATTATTATCATCAGAGTTATCCATAAAGCCTTCTGTTATTCTTGGATAAATTCCATCCCAATTATCTACTGTTTGCATAAGGGTCCAACAATTAAGATGGGCAAATTCTTCCATGTAAGGTAGTGTTAATTCTTCTAAGCAAAGTGTTGTAAATAAAAGTCTCTCTGTCCAATTTGAAATATCGTCATTTCCACATACACTTCTTACTCTTACATAATACATTGTTGCTGGTTGCAATCCTGTTGCTTGATAACTAAGTCCTGCAACTGATATTGTTTCTGCTTCTTCCCAAGTTTGATCTGCTGAAATAATTTGTAATTCATAAGAATTTGCATTATCGCTTCCTGTCCATGTTATATTTGCAGAGGAAATAGTAGGAGTTGCTGTTAGTGCTGTTGGTTTTGGACAGGTTATGCTTCCTAAAAAGACTTCATCTATTAATGTTCCTGCTCCGTTATTGTTTACTACATGAAAACAAACATAAATATCTTGACCTGCATATTCTGCTAAACTAACTTCTCTGTATTCAAATTCGTACTGTTGTGTTGGATAATTTATTGTTGCAACTGTTTGCCATGTTGCTTGTTCCAAAGATGTTGCTACTTCAATAGTTAAAGTAGTGAGATTTGCATAACCAGGATATATTACTCCCATATAAAAGCTTAAAATTGTTGCATCGGTTGCAGAAAAGACTGGCATTATCAATCTTCCTCCTACTGCTCCATCTGTAACATAAGCTGATGTTTCTCCTTCATGGTAACGATAATTACTTGTTATCCATGTTCCTTCCACTATCCAATCTTCTGGTGGAAAACTTCCTTCAAATCCCTCGCGTATAGGTTGGGATAAAACATTAGTCATTGCAAAAATCGACAACACTAATGCTAATAATTGTTTTTTCATACTCAACATATTAGTTTATACTACAATTTATTTTCAAAGCGTCAAATTTATAATTTATTTCCCATATAACAAATTTTTAAACAAAAAAAACAAAGAAAAAAAAATCTAAGAAAAAAAAGAAAAAAGTAAAGAAAAAATCAAAAAAAGTAAAGAAAAAATTTCAAAAAGTAAAGAAAAAAAGAGCGACTCTTTTGTTTGAGTCGCTCTTTATGCCTAATCATTCAAATTAGTTATATTATCTTTGCTATTCATTTTTACACTCTTTGAGCTGATCCTAATACATTTATTATTTTATGTTCATACATCAACTTCAAATTATCTCTTGCTGGACCAAGATATTTTCTTGGATCAAATTCAGCTGGCTTTTCTGATAGGATTTGTCTTACTGCTGCTGTCATTACAATACGTCCATCAGAGTCAATATTTACTTTACAAACTGCTGATTTAGCTGCTTGACGTAATTGTTCTTCTGGTATTCCTATTGCATCTTTCATTGCACCACCAAATTTATTGATTATTGCAACTTGGTCTTGTGGAACTGATGACGAACCGTGAAGAACAATAGGGAATCCTGGTATTCTTTTTTCTATTTCTGCTAAAATATCAAAACGCAATGGAGGTGGAATTAAAATTCCTTCTGCATTTCTTGTGCATTGTTCTGGACGGAATTTATTTGCTCCGTGAGATGTTCCAATAGATATTGCTAAAGAATCAACTCCTGTTTTCTTTACAAAATCTTCTACATCTTCTGCTCTTGTATAAGTACTGTTTTCTGCTGCAACATCATCTTCTACTCCGGCTAAAACTCCTAATTCTCCTTCTACTGTTACATCGTATTGATGTGCATAATCAACTACTTTTTTAGTAAGAGCAACATTTTCTTCGTATGGAAGATGTGAACCATCTATCATTACAGAAGAAAATCCATATTCTATACAAGACTTACATATTTCAAAGCTATCGCCATGGTCTAAGTGTAAAACAATTGGAATTTCACAACCTAATTCTTTTGCATACTCAACTGCTCCTTGTGCCATGTAACGAAGTAAAGTTTGATTTGCATATTTTCTTGCTCCTGCTGATACTTGAAGTATTACAGGGCTTTTTTGTGCAACACAAGCTTGAATAATTGCTTGTAATTGTTCCATATTATTAAAGTTAAATGCAGGAATAGCATAGCCTCCTTGCATTGCTTTGGCAAATATCTCTCTTGAATTTACCAAACCTAAATCTTTGTAATTTACCATAACGTATTATTTTTGATTATTATTCGATTGTATATTATTTAGTATTGATTGAATCTTGGAATATAACGACTTAGAACTCTTCACCAAAGGTAATCGCAAATTATTTTGACAAATATCAAGTACTTCTAAGGCTGCTTTTATTCCAACAGGATTTCCTTCTTCAAATATTGCTTTTGAGAATGGTAGAAGTTCTTCATGAAGAACTTTTGCTTTCTTATAATTTGATTTTAAGCAATAATTTACCATTTCACTCATTTGTTTTGGTAATGCATTTGCAGTAACAGATATTACTCCTTGCATTCCTAATGACATAAGTGGCATTACTAAAGCATCTTCACCAGAAACCACAGTAAAGTTTTGTGGTTTATTTGCTAAAATATCCATACACTGCATTATATTTCCAGAAGCTTCCTTTATACCTATGATATTTGGAAAATCATTTGCTAATTGCAAACAAGTATCTGCATTTATGTTTACTCCTGTTCTTCCTGGAACATTATAAAGTATGATAGGTAGCGGTGAAGCTTCTGCTACTGCCTTGTAATGTGCATAAATTCCTTTTTGATTTGGCTTGTTATAGTAAGGCGTTACAGATAAAATAGCAGAAACATTTGAAAAGTCAGCTTTTCTGATATTGTTTATTAAACTTCTTGTATCATTACCGCCCATGCCTAAAACAATAGGAACTCTATTTGCTGTAACTTCTATTGCAAATTCTAAACATGCCAAAACTTCTTGATGATTCAATGTAGGATACTCCGAAGTAGTACCCATACAAACCAAGTAATCAACACCTCCATTTATAACATGTTCTATTAATTTCTCATAAGAAGTGAAATCAACATTACCCTGCTTATAAAAAGGCGTTACAAGAGCAACACCTGTGCCTTGTATATCAAATTTTTTCATAGTACGTACATTAAAAATAAAGCGTCAAAATTACAGAAAAAAAACAACTTCACAAAAAAATCTTATTAAATTTACAAAACATTAGGTATCTTTGCAATGAATAAACACCTATATATATGAAACACGGTAGATATAATTATAAAATCACTTGGACTTTATTGTTTTTAGGCATTATACTAATGCTCATATTTCTTTTTTTCATTCACAACACTGTTACACAACTTAGAAATGAAGAAATTAAAAAAATAAAGCTTTGGGCAAATGCCGTAAGTAGAAAAATAGAAGTATTAGACAATGTAAAAATATTTTTTGATAATTTAGCTATTGACGAACATGCCAAAGTACAACAATTTATTACTGCTCACAAATACATTCTCTCTCAACCATTAGACAAAGAACTTAACTTCTATTACGAATTTATTTCAAATAACAGAACAATTCCTGTAATAATAACCGATGAGTTTGATAACATATTACTATCTCAAAACATCGAAATACCAAAGAGTCAAACAAAACTATCTGGCAAACTTTTAGAAGATTTTTCGATTAATCAACCAATAGAATACACAGCAAGTGATATAAAATTCAAACTTTTTTATTCAGAAAGTACGGTTTATTCCAACATAAAAAACACCTTATATTATTTAAGTTATGACTTTCTTTCCGAAATCGTCAATAATTCGGTTTCAATTCCTGTAATCATAACCGATAGTAGTCAAAACAAAATAATTGCTCACGGAAACATTGATGAAAAGCTATTAAAAAAACCTTTTTTCAATAAACTAATTTCAGAAATGGAGTCTGCAAATAATTCCATAGCAATCAATCTTCCAAATTATCCTAATGCTAAGATTTTTTATGAAAGCCCTACCTTCCTTACCTTTTTAAGATACTACCCTCCTATCTTTACTCTATTAATTATTTTATTTGCATTTTTAATTATTCAACTACTTAAAATCACTAAAAAGTCAGAAGAAAATTCTATTTGGATAGGAATGAACAAAGAAACTGCACATCAACTCGGTACACCTATTTCTTCGCTTATGGCATGGGTAGAATACTTAAAATTAAACCCAGAAAATGAAATGGTATGCACAGAAATTTCAAAAGACATTGACAAATTAAACGTTATAACCCAACGATTTTCACAAGTAGGTAAAACCCCTAAAAAAATAGAACTTAACATATTAGATGTAATACAAAACACTGTTGATTACATCAAAAAAAGAACTTCAAAAAAAGTCAATTACGAAATCATTTTACCAGAAGAAAATTGCATAAATATTGAGTTAAATCAACATTTATTTGAATGGGCTTTAGAAAACCTAATAAAAAATGCAATAGACGCAATGAACGGAATAGGTGATTTAAGAATAGAGGTGAAAAATGAAAATAAAAAGATACTTATTGACGTAAGCGACACCGGAAAAGGAGTGCCTAAAAGAGATTTTAAAAAGATATTCTCTCCTGGATTTACAACAAAAGAAAGAGGATGGGGTATGGGATTATCTCTTGTCAAGAGAATAATAGAAGAATATCATAAAGGAAAAGTTTTTCTCAAACAATCCTCTATTGGAAAAGGCTCAACATTTAGAATCATTCTTAAAAAAGAGAAATAATGGCTGGCATTTACATTCATATTCCTTACTGTTCGCAAAAGTGTATCTATTGTAATTTCTATTCGATTGCCACAAAAAAAAGCAAAGATAATTACATAAGAGCCATAATTAAAGAAATTGAAAAACGAAATACATATCTATCTACTCCTATCAAAACCCTATACTTTGGAGGAGGCACACCAACATGCTTAAACAAAGAGCAAATCACTCAAATCATCTTTGCTCTAAAAGAAAACCTTGACTTATCTCTCTTAGAAGAAGCGACAATAGAGGCAAATCCAGAAGATGCAAATCCAGAGTTTTTAGAACATCTTTTAAATCTTGGATTCAATAGAATATCATACGGAATACAAAGTTTTAACGATGATGATTTAAAACTTTTAAACAGAAGGCACAACTCCAAAACAGCAATAAATGCAATAGAATTATCAAGAAAAGTTGGTTTTTCAAACATTAGTTTTGACCTTATGTTTAACCTTCCAAATATGACCTTAGAAAAATGGGAGAAGAACTTAGAAAAAGCAATTGAATTAAATCCAGAACACATCTCTTGCTACTCTCTCACTCTTGAAGAAGGAACAATGCTTGATAAGTTAGTCAATAAAAAAGTTATTTCTTTGCCTTACGAAAATGAATCAATTATTCAATTTAATAAAACAAAGAGTTATTTAGAGCAAGTAGGCTTTGAACATTACGAAATTTCAAACTATTGTAAACCTGGCTTCAAAAGCAAACACAACTCTTCATATTGGAGAGCAGAAGAGTATCTTGGTCTTGGAGCAGCATCACATTCTTTTAACATCTCTTCTCGTTCTTGGAATCCTGAAAATATTGAAGAATATATTTCTAACATAAATAACAATATTCCTCCGTTTACCGAGATTCTTTCAGAAGAAGACAAATATAATGAATACATTATGCTATCTCTTCGCACCAAAGAAGGAATTGATGAAAAGTATATTGAAAATAATTTCCCACAATATCTCCCTCATTTCAAAAGACAAAAAGAAAAAGCCAAAGATTTATTTAAAAACCCTTGGCTTCTCAACGATAGAATCGCTCTTGAACTTATGATTTAATTCTATTTTC
>CALDHX010000036.1 GCA_937901525.1 uncultured Bacteroidales bacterium | reverse complement strand
CATAAAGCTCTGAAACTACTCCGTATTTGTCTGCCGTAAGGGAATAGGTGTAAACTGGTACTAAAAGATAGTTTAAAAATCTTCCTAATATTGTTGGTAAACCATAAATCGCTGTTTGCCCTGCAAGTTTCTTTATATCGCTCATCTTTTTCTTAGAAATAATAAGTTAAACCAAAGAGAGTTTCTCTGTAAGTTATCTTTACATCTTTGTTATGTCTGTCAAGAAATCCGAATTTAGTGCTTAGGTTAAATCCAACCTTACCAAAAATAAATTTAAACCCGTAAACAAAACCAATATCGTGTGGATTAAACTCTCCTTGTTGTAAATCTACCTCGTTTAATTGTGCTTTAAAGATATAATCGTAAGCAAGCCCAATATTAACTCCTATTCCTACATCTGTACCAAAATAACCTAAATTCCAAGTCAAAGGAACGGATAGTTTCATTGCTTGAAATTTTCCTTCAACTTGCTTACTTTGTTCCATATTTGCAAGAACGCCTAATTCTAAACCTTGCCAAGGGTTTATATTGTAAAGGAACATAAAACCACTATTTAGAGTCCTTCCGTTTTTTCCTGTAATGTTTCCACTATGATAGTATTGATTGCAACTACCTATTGCAAAGTTTAAACCAAATTCAAACTTACTTCTTCCATCTTTATGTTTGTCTGCTTTCTTTCCTGAAAAACCTAAATCTTTATAATTGCTTGCCTTTACGGTAAGATTGAAAACAAAATCGCAAATCCTATCCATGCCCTCGTAATCTATCAATTCTGCATCGTCTTCGGGCTTATGATAAGGCGAATCTGTACCTGTTGTCAATGTTATTGCGGGAATATCTTTTTTTGCAAAAGAAGAATAGTCCGAATCCGTAAAAACAGATTTCTCATACTTAGATACCTTTGTTTTTAAGTCGGTTTTTGTACTTTCAAATATCTCTTTCCAACCCTTAACCATAGCAACATTTGCAATTTCCAAAGCACCGTTCTTATACCAACCTACCATATCAAGGTTAATCATTAACTTAATATCAGAAAGTGTATCAACAAACATAGGATTTTCTACAAATATCTTACTACCAACAAGACCTACCTCTTCGGCATCAAACCAAATTAAAATAATATGACGATTTATTTTGTCTGTATTTGCATTTAGCAAACGGGCTAATTGCAAAAGCATAGCACTTCCCGATGCGTTGTCGTCAGCTCCGTTATATACTTTATTATTTCTTATTCCTAAATGATCATAGTGAGCACCTATTACAATGTATTCAGAATTATACAAAGGCTTTTCTGCACGTATTTCTGCAATTATGTTTTTTACATCGTTGAAATCAAATTCTTGAACATAATGACTAATATTTGCTTTCTCTAATTGTGAACAAATATATTCCCTTGCAAGTTTATTACCATTAGTATTATAACTTCTTCCTTCCAAAGCATCAGAGCTTAAATAATAAACATCTTTCTTTAAATTTTCTCTTTGTTGGCTTTGAGCAAAACAAAGATTTAAACTCAAAATTGAGAGTGTTATGACAAAAAATCGTTTCATTTTTTTATATTTTTTCGCAAAGTTATAAAGAAATAACGTAATTTTGTAAACTCAAAGCATAAAACTAAAAATAAAAATGAAAAATTTCGTAGAAGAATTGCGTTGGAGGGGTATGATACACGATATTATGCCGGGCACAGAAGAACAATTTTTAAAACAAACCGCTACTGCATACGTAGGATTTGACCCTACGGCAGATAGTCTTCATATAGGACACTTAGTAGGCATTATGATGCTTTCTCATCTTCAAAGAAGCGGACACAGACCTATTGTTTTATTGGGTGGAGCAACAGGAATGATTGGCGATCCTTCTTTTAAAAGTCAAGAAAGAAAACTTCTTACCTTAGAAGAAATACAACATAATCAAGCGTGCATTAAGAAACAATTATCTCGTTTTATGGATTTTGAAACCGAAGCAGAAAATAAGGCTTTGGTGCTTAATAATTATGATTGGAATAGCAAGTGGAGTTTCTTGGATTTCATAAGAGATGTGGGTAAACACATAACTGTGAACTATATGATGGCAAAAGACTGTGTGAAGAAAAGAATCGAAACAGGACTTTCTTTCACAGAGTTTTCTTATCAATTGCTTCAAGCCTACGACTTCAAATATTTGTATGAAAACTATGGATGTAAACTTCAAATGGGAGGCTCAGACCAATGGGGAAACATCACTTGTGGAACAGAACTCATTAGAAGAACACTTTCAGGAGAAGCCTTTGCAATGACTTGTCCTTTGATTACAAAAGCAGATGGCACAAAATTTGGAAAAACTGAAAAAGGCAACGTGTGGTTAGATGCAGAAAAAACCTCACCTTATGCTTTCTATCAATTCTGGCTTAATGTTTCTGATGACGATGCAAAGAAATTCATTCGTATCTTTACATTCTTTACAAAAGATGAAATAGAAGCCTTGGAAAAACAACACGATGAGGCTCCAAATTTAAGAACACTTCAAAAGGCTCTTGCAAAAAACATAACAATACGCGTTCATGGAGAAGAAGAATACAACAAAGCTGTTGAGTCTTCGGAAATTCTTTTTGGAAAAGGCACAACCGACACATTGAAAAAGTTAGATAGTGCTACATTCCTTAGTGTTTTTGAAGGAGTGCCTACTTTTGAAGTAAGCAAAGAAGAAATCCTGCAAGGAATAAACATAATTGATTTATTAGCAGAAAAGACTCAAATTCTTGCATCAAAGGGAGAGGTTCGCAGAGCCTTAAAAGAAAACTCACTTTCTGTCAATAAAGAAAAAGTAAAAGAAGACTTTGTTACCTCAAACAACGATTTACTTAACGCTCAATACATATTAGTTCAAAAAGGTAAGAAAAACTACTTCATAATAGTAGCAAAATAGAGAAAAAAACTCTTAGCTTTTTTGAAAAAAATCAAAGAAAAATTTAATTTTTTCTTTGATTTTTTTTTGAAAAGTAAAGAAAAAATTTCTACTTTTGCAGAGTTATTTAATAGAGTTATTAAATAGGTTGAATAAATAGCGTATGCAAAAGAATAATATGGAAGAACAAATTCTTTTAGTGGCAAAAGAATTGTTTATGCAATATGGCTATGAGGGTGTTTCTACAACTCAGGTTGCAAAGGCTGTGGGTTGCAATCAAGCCTTAGTACATTATTATTATCGTACAAAACAAAATCTTTTTAAGATTATATGTCAGCAAGAAATACAAAAGATGTTAAAGATTCTTGCCGATATTCCACAAGAGGATATTTCGTTTGAAAATTTTATTGAAAAGATTATTGAAGCTCAAATTGGTTTTTTGAAAAACAATCCCGATGCTCCGTTTTTCATAATTGGCGAGTTAAGACACAATAGCGAGGTTTTGAAAATGATGAAAGAACTTTTTTCTGAATTTGGCAAAGAAATTGTTGGTAAGATTCGTTTGTTTGTTCAAATGAAACAAAGCAAAGGAGAATTAAAGGATATTTCAATAGAGGATTTACTAATAGATATTGTATCCTTAGACGTAATGTCGTTTGTAGGACAAGTATTGTTTACACAAATCTTAGAAATGGATTCTCAAACACAAGAAGCCTTTTTGGAAAGAAGAAAGACTCATATAAAGAAACTAATATTATCAAACATAAAATCATAGAAAGATAATGTATAGATTAGGAGTAGATATTGGTTCAACAACAGCAAAAGCAGTAGTTGTAAATAATAAAAAAGAAATAGTTTATTCCAATTATTTAAGACATAATGCTGATATTAAAGGAAGGCTGTTAAATATTCTTGAAAGCATAAAAACTCAACTTGGAAGTGAAGTAGAATTAGAAATAATCATAACAGGCTCTGCTGGATTTGGAATTTCGGAGCGTTTGAATGTGCCTTTTATCCAAGAGGTCATTGCTGTGTCAAATTTTGTTAAGCATTTCTCAATGGATATAAACTCAATAATTGACATAGGAGGCGAAGACTCAAAAATTATCTTCTTTTCAAAAACTTCTTCTTTGCCTGTGATGAGAATGAATGGTAATTGTGCGGGAGGAACGGGTGCTTTTATCGATCAAATGGCTTTAATACTTGGCGTAAGTGTAGATGAACTTGATGTTTTGGCTCAAAACTCAAAACATATCTATCCGATTGCATCGCGTTGTGGGGTTTTCTCAAAGACAGACGTGCAAAACCTTGTTGCAAGAGGTGTTTCAAAGCAAGATATTGCAGTGTCGATTTTTAATGCTATTGCTCTGCAAGTTGTTTCCTCGCTTTCAAAAGGTATGCAAATTGTTCCAAAGATTTTATTCTGCGGAGGACCTTTGACTTACATAAAATCGTTACGAGAAGCCTTTGCAAGAGTTCTTTCTCTTGAAGAAAAAGATTTCATACGACTTGAAAACTCTAATCTTATTCCTGCAATGGGCTGTGTTTTTACCAATGGAGAAAAAGGACTTGCAATAAGCATAAATCAACTCATTGAAAACATAAAAACTACCTCAACTACCTTAACGCAAGAAAGTAATAGATTAGAGGCAATATTTAATAGTGAGCAAGAATTAAAAGAGTGGAGAGAAGATAAAGCAAAGGGTGAGAAGGTAAAGTCTTTAAAAGATTTTTCGGGAGATTGTTTTCTTGGATTAGATAGTGGTTCTACAACAACAAAACTTGTTCTTACAGACAAAGAAAGTAATATTATTTTCTCTGATTATAGTAGAAACGGTGGTAATGCCTTGAAAGCGGTTGAGCAAGCAATAGAGAGAATGAATAAGGCTTGTCAAGAAAATAACGCTACAATAAATATAGTTTCTGCTTGTTCAACAGGTTATGGGGAAGAGTTGATTAAAACTGCCTTTTCTATGGAATGTTCTGTTGTGGAAACAATTGCTCACTATAAGGCTGCGAAAACTCTATGTCCTGAGGTGGATTTTATTCTTGATATTGGAGGACAGGATATGAAAGCTTTGTTTATTGAAGATGGAGTCTTAAATAAAATAGAATTAAATGAGGCTTGCTCTTCGGGTTGTGGTTCTTTTATAGAGAATTTTGCTAATTCGCTTTCTTATCCTGTTGCAGAATTTGCACAAATTGCTTGCTTGGCTAAAAATCCTTGTGATTTAGGAACACGATGCACTGTCTTTATGAACTCAAAAGTTAAACAATCTCTTAGAGAAGGTGCAAGTGTGGCAGATATTTCAGCGGGACTTTCCTATTCTGTTGTAAAAAACTGCTTATATAAAGTCTTAAAACTAAACTCTCTTGATATTGGAAAAAATATTGTTGTACAAGGTGGAACAATGCGTAATGATAGCATAGTGAAAGCCTTGGAAAATATGTTGGGATTAAGGGTTTATCGTAGTCAAACACCAGAACTTATGGGTGCATACGGCTGTGCAATTTATGCAAAAGAGAATTACGAGAAACAAAACATAGAAACAACTTTTTCTCAAAAGGTTTCAAGTTTTACTTCTAAGGAAATTAATTGTAAGGGTTGCGAAAATCAATGCCTTGTTACTAAATATAATTTTGAAAACAATAAAGCATATCACTCGGGTAATAAGTGTGAAAAAATATTCTCTTCAAAAGCCGAAGAAGAAAAAGGAGATAATATCTATGCTTATAAGTTAGAAAGGGTTTTTGAAAATCCTTCGCTTGCAAATCCTAAAATGAAATTAGGTGTTCCAAGGGTTTTGAATATGTTTGAGGATTTTCCTTTTTGGAAAGCTTTCTTTTCTTCTCTTGATATAGACCTTGTGCTTAGCGAACTTTCTACTTATAGCAATTATGAAAAGGGATTAAGGCAAGTAATGAGCGAAAATATTTGTTTTCCTGCCAAACTTGTGCATTCTCACATTGATAACCTAATTGCAAAAGGCTTAAAACGTATTTTCTTCCCTTATGTTGTTTTTGAAAAGAAAGAAAGCGAAGATGTTGCTAATTCATATAACTGTCCTATTGTTTCTTCTTATAGCGTTTTGATTAAAAGTCAAATGTCGGTTTATGATAATAGTGAGGTGAAAATTGATAATCCTGTCTTTACATTCAAGGATAAGAAATTGCTTTTGAAGAATTGCGAAACGTATATCAAGACTTTATGTAAAGAAAACAAAGATTTAAAATATTCTTCTGCACAAATAAAAAATGCTGTCAATAAAGGCTTAGAGACTCAAAATAAATTTGAACAAGATATGCAAGCAAAAGCAGAGGAGTATTTTGAAAGAGCAAAAGCAAATAATATTCCAATAATACTTTTGGCGGCAAGACCTTATCATAGTGATTCTTTGATTCAGCATAAATTGAGTGATATTATTTCTTCTCTTGGTGCGTGCGTGATAAGTGATGATATTGTGAGATTGAATAATGATTTTGATATGCAGGATACTTATATGCTCTCACAATGGACTTATATGAATAGAATTGTTAAGGCTGCAAAATGGGTATGTGAGCAAAACAATGAGGTGAATTATGCACAAATTACTTCTTTTGGTTGTGGTCCTGACGCTTTTCTTTTAGATGAGATAACTAATCTTTTGAAACGTCATAATAAGTCTTGTACTATAATAAAGGTTGATGATATAAATAATGTGGGTTCAATGCGTTTGAGAATTAGAAGTCTTTTGGAAAGTCTTAAACAAAAGTCCAATAAACAAAAGTCTATTCAACCTTTTGTTGATACAAAGATTTTTGATTTGGAGGATAAGCATAGAACAATTCTTGCACCATTTTTTACCGATTATGCTTCTCCTTTATTGCCTGAGGTCTTTGCTTTGAGTGGTTATAAGTTAGAGGTGCTTCCTCTAAGTGATAAAAAGTCGGCTGATATAGGCTTGCAGTATTCTAATAATGAGGTTTGTTATCCTGCAACTCTTATTGTTGGAGATATGATTAAGGCTTTGAGTTCTGGAAAATACGATTTGAGCAAAACCGCTGTTGGAATTACTCAAACAGGTGGTCAATGTAGAGCTTCAAATTATTATCCTGTTATACGTAAAGCACTTGTTGATGCAGGGTTTGCCGATGTGCCTGTTATTTCTGCTGCAATGTCGAGCAATGTAAGAAGCAATCAACCGGGCTTTAAACTTGATTTTAAAAATATTGCTGTAATTGCTTTTGATGCAATCTTGTTTGGCGATTGTCTTTCTAAACTTTATCATTCTACTGCTGTAAGAATAGAAAATCCTTCTTTGGCATTAGAATTGAAAAATCAATATTTGCAGAAAGCAAAGCCTATTGTGTTGGAAAAAGACCGTAAAGGATTGATTGCTTTGCTTAAAAATGCGGTCAAAGAGTTTAATAAATTATTGCCAGAGGAATATTTGGAAAGAAAAAAGGTCGGAATAGTAGGCGAAATCTTTTTGAAATTCCACCCTTTTGCTAATCAAAATATTGTTGCGTGGTTAATGAGTCAAAAAATAGAGGTGATTCCTCCGACTTTAACTCCTTTTATGACGCAATTCTTTGTAAATAGAGATAGCAAACTTGAAAATAATGTTGATACTTCTTCTATTCCTAATCCTATAATGAAGTTATTGTATGTTTTAGTAAAGAAAGAAATTGCGAAATTCAATAATATTATTTCTAAGTTTAAGTATTATTCTCCAATAGAAGATATTTATGAATTGGCAGATGAGGTTAAGAATATTATTCCGTTGATTGCTCAGTTTGGAGAAGGCTGGGTTTTGCCCGCAGAGATTGTTTCTTTGGCACGCAATAAAGCAGATGGTGTAATAAGTCTTCAACCTTTTGGCTGTATTGCAAATCATATTATCAGTAAAGGAGTAGAGAATAAGATAAAACAATTATATCCTGATTTAAGTCTGCTTTCTTTGGATTTTGATTCGGGGGTAAGTGAGGTAAATGTTGTTAATCGTTTGATGTTATTAAAGGATTCTATGTCTAAAAAAGCATAAAAAACTATATTTTCTAAGAGAAAGTTTGTATTTTTGCAGATTAGAATAGAAATTATTAAAATTAGTAAGTATGAAAAAACACATTTTGTTATTTGCACTTTTAGTTAGTGCTTTTACATTAAGCCTTCAAGCTCAACAAGGTAAATGGGCTGGAACAATTAAGTATCAATTAACTTGGAGTGGTGATGTTCCACAAGGATTACCAGCAGAATATGAAGTAAAGGTATTTGAAGAAAAAACCAAATACATGGATATGACAATGGGTGCTATGGTTTTGACAGATGCTCAAAAGAAAACAGCAACTCTTATGTTTGATTTTTCTCAAATTCCATTGGAAGATGTTTCTGGAAAATGGTATATAAGAGAAAAAATGCCAGATTCAGCTTTCACAGCAGTAACTTATAACTTCACAGGTAAGACAAAAGATATGGCAGGAAAGACTGCTCACGAAGTTGTTGCAACTTATAAAAACGCAGAAAACGTTGAAGAAACAGAAACTTTCTGGGCTTGCAAGGATTTAGGTCCTTCTCTTGAAATGATGAACTATCCAGGATTGAATGCAATGCCTTTTGAATACACTGTTCAATATGCAGAAACTCTTTCTTGTACTTTCACAGCTGTTGAAGTAATTGACGGAAAAGTTAAAAAGACTGACTTGCTTTTAGAAACAGGATATGAAGAACTTACTATGGAAGAATTCCAAGAAAAGATTCAAATCCTTCAAGAAGCAATGGGTGGTGGAGCAGGAGCCGAAGAAGATTTTTAATCAATTTAAGACTTAAATAAATAATGCGAAAGACAAAGGATAGAAAAACAAAGAAAAATACTAATAGCACAAAAAAAAGTTCATTTTCTACTTTTATAAAAAGTGAACGATTGCCTAAAACAATAGCTGTTTTAATTGCTATTTTTACTGTTTTTTGTTTTGTATCCTTTGTCTCTTTTTATTGGACTTGGTTCAATCAAGACAATCTTGATCAAGATAATTGGTGTGGCCCAATAGGAGCAAGGGTTGCTTATTTTTTTGTTAGCAACACTTTCGGAATAGCTTCTTTTGGCTTTTTATTCTTTTTTTCTTTCTTGGTGCTTGGTTTGTTTAAAGCCAAAATAGAAAATCTCCGTAAATGGATTGTTAGCATAGTTGTCATTATGCTATGGCTTTCGTGTTTTATGGGCTTTTTTGTAGTTTCTTTTCCATCAAGTTGTTCAAACTTAGATGTGTTTGCAGGAGTTGTTGGAATAGTAATTAATCAATGGCTTGTAAAAATCATAGGAATATTTGGAGCTTCTTTATTTAATTTAGCATTCACTATCTTATTCCCTAAACTACTCTTTGGAGTTAAATACTCTTTTGCGAAAAAACTTTTGATTAGTCTTTTAGAAAAAGTAAACGCTCCAAAACCTCAAAGGGTAATTCAACCAAAAGAAAAGAAAACACCACCACCTGCAAAAGAAGAAAAGCCTATTATTGAAGAAGAAATTGCAGAGCAAACAACACCTATTATAGAATTTGACATCGAGGCTCAAACCAACACAATAGAAGAAGAAAAAGAAGAGGTTGAATTTGAAATTCAAACAGACACAAAAATAGAAGAAGACTCTGTTGAAGACAATGAAGATTTTGAAGAAGAAATAGAAGAGCATTACACAGTGGATATGCCATACGATCCAAAATTAGAGCTATCCTCTTACAGACAACCAACTGTTGATATACTAATAGACTACGAAAAAAATAATAAAGTAATAGACGAAAGAGAATTACTTTCCAATAAAGATAGAATCGTAAACACTCTTAGAAACTACAAAATAGATATAGTAAAAATATCTGCAACTCCCGGACCTACTGTAACACTATACGAAATAGTACCTGCACCGGGAACAAGAATAAACAAAATAAAAAATCTTGAAGATGATATTGCCCTCAGTCTATCTGCTTTGGGTATTAGAATAATAGCACCTATACCAGGAAAAGGAACAATTGGTATAGAGGTTCCTAATGTTAATCCTCAAATAGTATCAATGAAAACAATGCTTACTTCGCCTCAATTCGTTGATACAAAATATGAACTTCCAATAGCAATAGGAAAAACAATTTCTTCCGAACCTTACGTTGCCGACCTCGCAAAAATGCCACACTTACTTATGGCAGGAGCAACAGGACAAGGTAAATCCGTAGGCTTAAATGCCATCATATCCTCATTATTATTTAAAAAACACCCATGCGATCTAAAATTCGTAATGGTCGATCCTAAAAAAGTAGAACTATCGCTTTACTCCAAAATAGAAAGACACTATTTGGCAAAACTACCCGATAGCGAAGAAGCGATAATAACCGATGTAAAAAAAGTAGTTCGCACACTCAACTCGCTTTGTATTGAAATGGATCAACGCTATGACCTTTTGAAAATAGCAGGTTGTAAGAAAATAACAGAATATAATGCGAAATTCTGTTCAAGACGTCTTTTGCCAACAGAAGGACATAGATACCTCCCATATATTGTTTTAGTTATTGATGAGTTTGCTGATTTAATTATGACAGCAGGCAAAGAAATAGAAATGCCTATTGCACGTCTTGCACAACTTGCACGTGCCGTAGGAATACATCTAATAATTGCAACACAACGTCCAACAGTAAATATCATCACAGGAACAATTAAAGCCAACTTCCCTGCAAGAATCGCCTTTAAAGTAAGTAGTAGGGTTGATAGCAAAACAATTCTTGACACCTCAGGAGCAGAACAACTAATAGGACGAGGAGATATGCTTATATCAGCAGGAAGCGACCTAATACGTTTGCAATGTGCATTGATAGATACAGAAGAAATTGAGCAATTATCAGAATATATAGGTTCACAACGAGGATTTGACGAAACTTTCCTTTTGCCTGAATACTTAGATGAAACATCTGAGCCAAGCAAAGAGGTGGATATGAAACAACTTGACCCTAAATTTGAAGAATCAGCACGCCTTGTAGTAATGCATCAACACGGAAGCACCTCCTTAATTCAAAGAAAACTATCCTTAGGCTACAATAGAGCAGGCAGAATCATCGATCAATTAGAAGCAGCAGGAATAGTTGGACCATTTGAAGGAAGTAAAGCAAGAGAGGTCCTTGTAAAAACCGAAGTAGAACTAAATGAAATTTTAAAAGAATACCTAAAATAAAAAATATGAAAAAGACCTTAGTTTTTTTTCTTTCTATAATTTTTCTAACAATCTCCTTTGCACAAAAACAAATTGTAAACGGAGTAGTAATAGATAAGCAAGCACAAAAAATAGTAGAAGCGGTTTCAAAAAAAATCACAACCGACTCACCAATACTTATTGCCTACACAATGACAATCAAAACAGGCAATAAAACATTAAATACACAAAAAGGCACACTCCTTTCAAATGGAGCAAAATTCCAACTAAAAACACAAGAATTTGAAGACTATTGCGATGGAGCAAACTATTGGCATTACGTAAAAGAAACCTCAGAAGTAGAACTCTCTGTAATAGACCAAACAAACAATATCTTCAATTTTCCGAATATGATAAAAACCTACACAAAGGACTTTCGCCCAAAACTAATCAGAGAAGAAGAAACAAACTATGTGATAGATCTTATTCCAAATAAAAGCACCAATGTATCAAAAATAAGAATCATCAGTAATAAAACAACCAATAGACTAAAAGAAATGACAATCCATGTAAGAGAAGGCAATACTTATCAAATAACATTCACCTCTTACAAACCTAGTCACACCACACAATCAAAAGATTTCACCTTTCCAACCCAAGCTTATCCACAAGCAGAAATCATAGACCTAAGATAAAAACAATAATATTGATTATCTATCAATCATGTATAGATTGTTTATCAATCATGTATAGACAATCTATCAATCATGTGTAGACAATCTATCAATCGTGTATTGACAATTTATCAATCAAACTTAACATTTTGTTATACTATATAATATACATATATAAATAGATAACAAAAGATAAAAAATAATAGTAAAAAGATAATGGTTTTGATGTCAAAAAAAATGTCTTTACAAAAAGAAAATAAATCAAAGAAAAAATTTGAAAAAGCAAAGAAAAAAATAAAAAATCAAAGTTTTTTTTAGAATGCTTTTTTTTGTTGTTAACTTTTGTTTGTTGAAAAATGAAGTTAAAAGTAAATTTTTTCATTGATTTTCTTGGTATTAGAAAAAAAAGTTGTAATTTTGCATATTGAAAAAATTAGCGTCTCTGTATAGACTCGTTTCGTAACAAGCTGATTCTGTTAGTTATGAAGGGTTGACGTGTCTTTGGAGATATTATTCTTAGGACCAAATTGGCTGTGGTTTTTTGAACGTTGAATTTTTTTAATTTTAATAAAAAGTAGAAAAAAAGTATAATTAAAAAAGAAAAGAACATATTTCGATATGCCTACAATTCAACAATTGATCCGTAAAGGACGTACAAAAATGGAGTACAAGAGTAAATCTCCTGCATTGGACTCTTGCCCTCAACGTAGAGGTGTTTGTACCAGAGTGTATACTACTACACCTAAAAAGCCAAACTCAGCAATGAGAAAAGTTGCCAGAGTAAAATTAACAAACGGTAAAGAAGTAAATGCTTACATACCAGGCGAAGGTCATAACTTACAAGAACACTCTATCGTAATGATTAGAGGTGGTCGTGTTAAGGATTTACCAGGTGTTAGATATCACATCATTCGTGGAGCTTTGGATACTGCTGGTGTTGACGGTAGAAAGCAAAGACGTTCAAAATATGGTACAAAGAGACCAAAAGATGCAAAGAAATAGTTAATTAGAGGAAATTTACACGTAAGGAAACATGAGAAAAGCAAAACCAAAGAAGAGAATTATTCTTCCAGATCCTAAGTTTAATGATGTGTTAGTTACAAAATTTGTAAATAACATCATGCTTAAAGGAAAGAAAATGATAGCTTATAATATATTTTATGAAGCAATAGATATAGTTACTGAACGTTCAAATGAAAATGGATTGGAAGTTTGGAAAAAAGCATTAGCAAATGTAACTCCACAAGTTGAGGTTAGAAGCCGTAGAGTAGGAGGAGCAACATTCCAAATCCCTTCTGAAATTCGCCCAGAAAGAAAACAATCTATGGGTATGAAAAACTTAATAGGATTTGCTCGTAAACGTAACGAAAAAACAATGGCTATTCGTTTAGCTTCTGAAATTTTAGCAGCATACAAAGAAGAAGGTGCAGCTTTCAAAAAGAAAGAAGATATTCACAGAATGGCTGAGGCAAATAAAGCATTCTCTCATTTTAGATTCTAAGAGATTATGGCAGATTTAAAGCTAACTAGAAATATAGGTATTATGGCTCACATTGACGCTGGTAAAACAACTACTACCGAGCGTATATTGTATTTTACAGGAAAGAGCCATAAAATAGGAGAAACACACGATGGTGCAGCTACAATGGACTGGATGGCTCAAGAACAAGAAAGAGGTATCACAATCACTTCTGCTGCAACAACAGTTTTCTGGAATTATAAAGAAAAACAATTCAAAATCAACATCATAGACACTCCGGGCCACGTTGATTTCACTGTTGAAGTTGAACGTTCTCTTAGAGTTTTAGATGGTGCAGTTGCTTTGTTCTGTGCTGTTGGTGGTGTTGAACCTCAATCTGAAACAGTTTGGAGACAAGCTGATAAATATATGGTTCCTCGTATAGGATTCGTTAATAAAATGGACCGTGCTGGTGCTGACTTCTTTAATGTTTTAAAACAAATTAAAGAACGTCTTGGTGCAAACCCTATTCCATTGACTATTCCTATCGGACAAGAAGATATGTTCAAAGGAGTTATTGACCTTATCTCAAATAAAGCATTGATGTATGATGAAGCAACTAACGGTACTACTTCATACGAAGTTCCAATGCCAGATGATTTAAAGGAAATAGCTGCTGAATATAGAAAAAAATTAATAGAAGGTGTTGCTGAAGAAGATGATGAACTTCTTATGAGATATATGGACGATGAAAACTCTATCACAGAAGAAGAAATGCTTTACCATATTCGTAAAGCTACTTGTGAAATGAGAATCGTTCCTGTATTATGTGGTTCTTCATTCAAAAATAAAGGTGTTCAAAACCTAATCAACGCTATTTGTGAATTCTTACCTTCTCCAATTGATATTCCTGAGGTTGAAGGAACAGATCCTAATACAGGAGATGTTATCACAAGAAAGGTTGATCCAAAAGCACCATTCTCTGCATTAGCATTTAAGATTGCAACTGACCCATACGTTGGAAGAATTTGTTTCTTCCGTGTTTATTCAGGTGCACTTGATGCAGGTTCATACGTTTACAATGCTGCAACAGGCAAAAAAGAACGTATTTCAAGAGTAATGCAAATGCACGCTAACAAGCAAAATCCTATGGACAGAATTGAAGCCGGAGATATAGGAGCAGCTGTTGGTTTTAAAGATATTAAGACAGGAAATACTCTTTGTGATGAAAATAATCCTATTATATTGGAATCTATGACTTTCCCTGAACCAGTGATTTCAATAGCAATAGAACCTACAAAACAAGCTGATATTGATAAATTCAATAACGCTTTAATGAAACTTTCTGAAGAAGACCCTACATTGGTTATCAATACTGATGAGGATTCAGGTCAAACTATCATGAAAGGTATGGGTGAGTTACACTTAGATATCATAATGGATAGATTGAAAAGAGAGTTTAATGTTGATTGTAATCAAGGTGCTCCTCAAGTTGCATACAAAGAAGCAATCACAACTGAATCATCTCACAGAGAAGTATTCAAAAAACAAACTGGTGGTAGAGGTAAGTTCGCTGATATTGTATTCTCTCTTTCTCCTGCTGATGAAGGCGTTAAAGGTTTACAATTTATCAATGAAGTTAAGGGAGGTAATATCCCTAAAGAATTTATCCCTGCTGTTGAAAAAGGATTCAAGGCTGCAATGCAAAATGGTGTTTTAGCAGGATTCCCACTTGAAAGCATGAAAGTTGTTTTATCTGATGGTTCTTACCACCCAGTAGACTCTGATGCTCTTTCATTTGAATTGTGTGCTAAAATGGCGTTCAAAGAAGCTGCTAAGAAAGCAAGACCTGTATTGTTAGAACCTATCATGTCTGTTGAAGTAAATACTCCTGATGCTTATTTAGGAGATGTTACAGGAGACTTGAACAGAAGAAGAGCTATCCTTGATAGCATAACTGCTAAAATAGGTGTTCAATCAGTTAGAGCTAAAGTTCCTTTGGCACAAATGTTTGGATATGTTACATCTTTGAGAACTATTACTTCTGGTAGAGCAAATTCTACAATGGAATTCTCTCACTATGCAGAAGCTCCAAAAGATGTTACTGAAACTGTATTAAAAAGTAAAGAAAACAACTAATAAGTAATAATTGTGAGTCAAAGAATTAGAATCAAATTGAAATCATACGATCACAATTTAGTAGATAAATCTGCTGAAAAGATCGTAAAAACTGTAAAATTAACAGGGGCACATGTGAGAGGACCTATTCCTTTGCCTACAAATAAGAAAATTTTTACAGTGAATCGTTCTACTTTCGTTAATAAAAAATCAAGAGAGCAGTTCGAATTAAGTTCTTACAAAAGATTGTTAGATATAGATAGTACTTCATCAAAAACTGTTGATGCATTGGTAAAATTAGAATTACCAAGCGGTGTTGATGTTCAAATCAAAGTCTAATTAAGTCATTAAAAAAAAGTAAGATAAATTAAAGAATATTCAGCCGATGTCGTGAGATAAGCTGAGAATGTAAATAAATTAATTAAATTAAATGTCAGGATTAATAGGAAAAAAAATTGGAATGACTAGCATCTATGATGCCTCCGGTAAACAAATGCCGTGCACAGTTATCGAAGCTGGTCCTTGTGTAGTAACACAAGTAAAAACTCCTGAAAAGGATGGTTACAGTGCTATTCAATTAGCATTTGAAGAATTAAAGGAGAAAAATTGTACCAAACCAATGAAGGGACACTTTGCTAAGGCAAATACAACTCCAAAAAGATATGTTGCTGAATTTTCTCGTTTTGAAGAAGGTTCAATGAAAGCTTTTGGTGAAGTATTGACTTGTGAAGTCTTCTCAGAAGGAGAATTCGTTGACGTAGTCGGAATCTCTAAAGGTAAAGGTTTCCAAGGGGTAGTTAAACGTCATGGATTTAGCGGAGTTGGTGATAAAACTCACGGTCAACATGACAGATTACGTGCTCCAGGTTCTGTAGGTGCTTCTTCTTATCCTTCAAGATTGTTCAAAGGATTGAGAATGGCCGGAAGAACAGGTGGAAGAAGAGTAAAAGTTCAGAATTTACAAGTATTAAAAGTAATTGCTGAGAAAAATTTAGTATTAGTGAAAGGTTCTGTTCCAGGACCTAAGGGTTCAATTTTAAAACTTGAGAGATGGAGTTAAAAGTTTATGGAATAAATGGCAATGAGACTGGAAGAACAGTTATTGTCAATGAAGAGTTATTTGGAACTGAACCTAATGATCACGTTATTTGGTTAGCTGTTAGACAATATTTAGCTGATCAAAGACAAGGTACTCACAAATCAAAAGAACGTTCAGAAGTTTCAGGTTCTACAAAAAAATTAAAAAGACAAAAAGGTACAGGTGGAGCTAGAGCCGGTGATACAAATAGTCCAACAATAAAAGGTGGTGGTCGTGTTTTTGGACCAAGACCAAGAGACTATCGTTTCAAATTAAACAAAAAAGTAAAACGTTTAGCTCGTTTGTCAGCTTTAACTTATAAATCAAGAGAGAACAATATTATCGTTGTTGAGGATTTCAGTTTTGAAGCTCCAAAAACAAAGAAAATGATAGAAATTCTTTCTGCTTTAAAAGTTCAAGATAAAAAAACTCTTCTAATAGTTGATACAATTAAAGAAAAATTCGTATCTTTGTCGGCTCGTAACCTACAAAAGGTTAACGTTATGAGTCCTGAATTAGTTAATACTTATGCAGTTTTAAATGCTAATAAGTTAATTATTTCAGAATCAATGATTAAAGAGTTAGAAAGAGTATGTACTAATTCTTAATTTAGGAATTTATAAGAAAGGTAGAAGAAAATGAACATCATTGTAAAGCCGATTATTACAGAAAAAATGACTAAAACGACAGAAAAATTTCCTAATCGTTTTGGTTTTATAGTTGATAAACGTGCAAATAAAATAGAAATTAAAAGAGCAGTTGAAGAACTATACGGAGTTAAAGTTGAAAGTGTAAATACAATGAATTATAGCGGTAAGAATAAATCAAGATATACAAAATCAGGATTTATTCAAGGCCGTACAGCTGCTTTTAAGAAGGCTATAGTTATGTTAGCCGAAGGTGATACAATAGATTTTTTTAGCAATATTTAAAAATAAGAGATGGCTTTAAAAAAATTAAAACCAACAACACCAGGACAACGTTTTAAAGTTGTTAGCACTTTTGAAGAAATTACTACAAATAAACCAGAAAAATCATTGGTTTATGGTAAAAAGAAAAGTGGAGGTAGAAATAATGAAGGTAAAATGACCATGAGATATATTGGTGGTGGTCATAAGAAATTATACCGTTTTGTGGATTTCAGAAGAGATAAAGATGGAATCCCTGCTGTAGTTAAAACTATCGAATACGACCCAAATAGAACAGCTCGTATCGCATTGGTTTGTTATGCAGATGGTGAAAAAAGATATATAGTTTCTCCTCATGGTTTAAAAGTTGGTCAGACAGTAATGTCAGGTATAGGAGTTGCCCCTGAAATAGGTAATACTTTGTTGCTTAGTGAAATTCCTTTTGGAACCATGATTCACAATATAGAATTGAATCCTGGCCAAGGAGCTAAGTTGGTGCGTAGTGCAGGTTCTTACGCTCAATTGATGTCAAGAGACGGTAAATATGCAATTGTAAAAATGCCTTCTGGTGAAACTAGAATGATTTTACAATCTTGTAGAGCAACTATTGGTATAGTATCAAACGTTGAGCACAACCTTGAAATTTCAGGTAAGGCAGGTAGATCAAGATGGTTAGGTAGAAGACCAAGAACAAGAGGTGTTGTTATGAACCCAGTAGATCACCCAATGGGTGGTGGTGAAGGTCGTCAAGCAGGAGGACATCCACGCTCAAGAAAGGGTATTCCAGCTAAGGGTTACAAAACAAGAGCTCCAAAGAAACAATCAAGTAAGTATATAGTTGAAAGACGTAAGAAATAAGAAACATGAGCCGTTCATTAAAAAAAGGACCTTATATTCATTATAAGTTAGAAAAGAAAGTTTTGTTAGCTCAAGAACAGAACAATAAGAATACGATAAAAACATGGTCAAGAGCTTCTATGATTTCTCCTGATTTTGTAGGCTTGACTATAGCTGTTCATAATGGAAACAAACATATTCCTGTTTACATTACAGAAAATATGGTAGGTCATAAGTTAGGAGAATTTGCTCCAACTAGAATATTCAGAGGACATGCTGGTCAAAAAGATAAAGGTAAGAAATAAAAATTAGTGCAGAAATGGGAAAAAGAAAACGTGAGAGTGCATTAGCACGTAAAGAAGCAAAAAAGACTTTATATATTGCGAAGTTAAATGATAACCCTACTTCTCCAAGAAAGACTCGTTTGATGGCTGATGCTGTTAGAGGTCTTGATGTAGAAAAAGCATTGGGAATTTTGCAATATAGTCGTAGAGAATCAGCACCAAAGTTGCGTAAATTATTACTTTCTGCTATTGCTAATTGGCAAGCAAAAAATGCTGGAAAAAGATTGGAAGAAAGTAATTTATATGTAAAAGAAATATGTGTTGATGGAGGAAGACAGTTAAAAAGACTTCGTACAGCTCCTCAAGGACGTGGATATAGAATTAAAAAGAGATCTAATCACGTTACATTAGTGTTGGGAAGTAGAGTAGAAGAAAGAGCAGCTGTTTCTGAACTTCAAACAATTGATGCTGAAAAATAATAGTTTGTAAAATAGTAAAAAAATAATCGGATGGGACAAAAAACAAATCCAATAGGTAACAGACTAGGAATTATCAGAGGTTGGGATTCTAATTGGTATGGAGGAAGAAAGTTCGAAGATAAATTAGTTGAAGACGATAAAATAAGAAAATATCTAAACGTTCGTTTAGCAAAAGCTGGCGTCTCAAAAATATATATTGAAAGAACTTTAAAACTAGTAACTGTAACCATCAATACAGCTAGACCAGGTTTGATTATAGGTAAAGCTGGTCAAGAAGTTGATAGATTAAAAGAAGAGTTAAAGAAACTTACAGATAAAGAAGTCCAAATAAATATTTCTGAGGTTAAAAGACCTGAGTTAGATGCAGTATTGGTTGCAGCAACTGTTGCGAAACAGATTGAAGGCAGAGTTTCTTACAGAAAGGCTATAAAAATGGCTATTACTTCAACTATGAGAGTTGGAGCAGAAGGAATAAAAGTTTCTGTTTCTGGACGTATCGGTGGTGCTGAAATGGCAAGAACAGAACACTACAAGGAAGGTAGAACTCCATTGCACACTTTGAGAGCAGATATAGATTATGCTCATGCAGAAGCTCATACTACTTACGGCCGTATAGGTGTTAAAGTATGGATATGCAGAGGTATGGTTTACAATAAAAGAGAATTAGTGCCTTCTACAGTAGGTGGAAACTTAAAAGAAAATAATAGAGCAGGACAACGTTCAATAGCAGGACAACGTCCTCGTAGAAAAAAGTAGTATTTAATAGTCAAAATAGAGTGATATGTTACAACCAAAAAAGACAAAATACAGAAAACAACAAAAGGGCAGAATAAAAGGTTTGGCTCATAGAGGTCATGAGTTAGCTTTTGGAGCTTTTGGAATAAAGTCTTTGGATACTGCTTTTATTACAGGACGCCAAATAGAAGCAGCTCGTCAAGCCGTGACTCGTTATATGAAACGTGAAGGGCAAATCTGGATTAGAATATTCCCTGATAAACCTATTACAAAGAAACCTAATGAAGTTCGTATGGGTAAGGGTAAAGGAGCTCCAGAATATTTCGTTGCTAAAATAAAACCAGGAACAATGCTTTTTGAAGCTGAAGGAGTTCCTTTGGAAGTTGCAAAAGAAGCAATGAGATTAGCAGCACAAAAATTGCCAGTTATCACAAAATTTGTAGTACGTAGAGATTACACAGAAGAAGCATAATCATTAGAAAATGAAGAATAGTGAATTAAGAGAACTTTCTGTTGCAGAATTGCAAGAAAGGTTAGATGCAGAAAAAGTACAACTTACTAAATTGCGTATAAATCATGCAGTGTCTCCATTGGAGAATCCTAACGTTGTTAGAGAAACTCGCAGAAATGTTGCCAGAATTAATACGGAAATTAGAAGACGTCAATTATCGTCTGCGGATTCAGTAGAACAATAAAAGAATGCCTATAGCAATATGGAAAGAAATTTAAGAAAAGAAAGAATAGGTGTTGTCGTTAGCAATAAGATGGATAAATCAATCAACGTATTAGTTGAAAGAAAGGTAAAGCATCTTAAATATGGTAAATTTGTTAAAAAAACTAGCAAATTTATGGCTCATGATGAAAAAAATGAGTGCGGTATAGGAGATACTGTTCGCATAATGGAGACAAGACCTTTGAGTAAAAATAAATGTTGGAGATTAGTTGAAATAATAGAAAGAGCTAAATAACATGGTACAACAAGAAACAAGATTAATTGTTGCAGACAATAGCGGAGCGAAAAGTGCACTTTGTATTAGAGTATTAGGTGGCACAAAGAGAAGATATGCTTCCGTTGGTGACAAAATTGTCATAGCAGTAAAAGATGCAATCCCTTCAGGAAATGTTAAGAAGGGCTCTGTATCAAAGGCAGTAGTAGTTAGAACGAAAAAAGAAGTTAGAAGACCTGATGGATCTTATATTCGTTTTGACGATAACGCATGCGTTTTATTAAACGCTAATGATGAAATGAGAGGAACACGTATTTTTGGACCAGTAGCAAGAGAATTGCGTGATAAGCAATTTATGAAAATTGTGTCATTGGCTCCTGAAGTGTTATAACGCAAAAAAGTAAGAGTATGAAATTGCATGTAAAAAAAGGAGATACTGTAAAAGTATTAGCAGGTAACGATAAAGGAAGTACAGGCAAAGTATTGGTAGTATATCCAAAAGATAATCGTGCCATCGTTGAGGGATTAAATAAAATTAAAAAACACACAAAACCTAATCCAAAAAATACTCAAGGTGGTATAGTGGAAAAAGAAGCTCCAATACATATTTCTAATCTTATGGTTGTTGATTCAAAAGGAAAAGCAACAAGAATTGGTAGAAGATTAGATGAAAAAACAAATAAATTAGTTCGTTATTCTAAAAAGACAGGGGAGGTAATAAAATAATGGGATACGTGCCAAGATTAAAACAAAAATATAGAGACGAGATAGTATCTGTATTAATGAAAGAGTACGGTTATAAAACAGCGATGCAAGTACCTCGTTTAGAAAAAATATCTTTGAATCAAGGTTTAGGTAGAGCAGCTATAGCTGATAAGAAAGTTATAGATAAAGGCGTTGAAGAAATGACTTTGATAGCAGGACAAAAAGCAGTTGCTACAAGATCTAAAAAAGATATTTCTAATTTCAAATTAAGAAAAGGAATGCCTATTGGAGTTAGAGTAACATTGAGAGGTGATAAAATGTACGAATTTCTTGATAGATTAATTTCTGCTTCAATTCCTAGAATTAGAGATTTTAGAGGTATCAACGATAAAGGATTTGATGGAAAAGGTAATTTTTCATTTGGTATTACAGAACAAATTATATTCCCTGAAATAGATATCGATAAAATCAATAGCATTCAAGGAATGGACATAACTTTTGTAACATCAGCAAATACTGACAAAGAAGCTTTATCATTATTGAAGGCATTTGGCTTTCCTTTTAAAAACCAAAATGATTTGTAAGAATTATGGCAAAAGAATCAATGAAAGCGCGTGAGCGTAAGAGAGAAAAAATGGTGGCTAAATATGCTGCTAAAAGAAAAGCTTTATTAGAAGCAGAAGATTATGAAGGGCTTCAAAGATTGCCTAAAAATGCTTCTCCAGTAAGATTACACAATAGATGTAAATTGACAGGTCGTCCAAAAGGTTATATGCGTCAATTTGGAATTTCAAGAATCAATTTCAGAGAAATGGCTTTAGCAGGATTGATACCTGGAGTAAAAAAAGCAAGTTGGTAAGATAAAGTTAAGTTTATATAAAAAAAAGAAAAGAAATGGTTACAGATCCAATTGCAGATTATTTGACTCGTATAAGAAATGCTTCTGCAGCAAAGCATAGGATAGTGGAGATACCTGCTTCAAAGATAAAAAAGGAAATAACAAAGATACTTTTTGATAAAGGTTATATTTTAAATTACAAATTTGAAGACGAAACATTTCCAAAAACTATTAAAATAGCATTAAAATATCATCCATTAACAAAAGAACCAGCTATGACTAATATTCAAAGAATAAGTAGTCCTGGTTTAAGAAAATATGTTAGTGCAGAAAAATTGCCAAGAGTTTTAAATGGATTAGGTATAGCAGTAATCTCTACATCAAGAGGTTTAATGACAGATAAAGAAGCGAGAGCTCTTAATATTGGTGGAGAGGTAATTTGTTACATTAGTTAATTAATAGGAGATATAATAATGTCAAGAATAGGAAAATTACCAATAAGTCTTCCAAGTGGAGTAAAAGTAACTGTTGATGAAAAGAATACAGTTACAGTTGAAGGTAAGTTAGGAACTTTGACTCAAGAGGTTAGTCCTGCTATTACTATTAATGTAGAAGAAAACCAAATTACTTTAACAAGAGAATCTGATCAAAAAGATCACAGAGCTAAACATGGTTTGTATAGAGCTTTGATAGCAAATATGGTAAAAGGTGTTTCTGAAGGATTCAAAACAGTTCAAGTAGTTATAGGTGTAGGATATAAAGCTCAAGTACAAGGACAAGTATTAGAATTATCTTTGGGATATTCTCACAATATTTATTTTGAATTACCACCAGAAATAAAATGTGAAACAGTTTCTGAAAAAGGAAAAGATCCTCTTATCATTATGACAAGTATTGATAAGCAATTATTAGGTCAAGTTGCAGCTAAGATTCGTTCTTTGCGTAAACCAGAACCTTATAAAGGAAAAGGTATTAGATTCCAAGGAGAAGTTGTTCGTAAGAAAGCTGGAAAAACAGCAGCTAAGTAATTTCGTTAATCATTAAAATCCGTAGAAGGATGGCAACTAAAAAAGAAATAAGAAGATTTAAATTGAAAATGAGGATCCGCAAGAAAGTTAGTGGAACATCTGAGCGCCCTCGTTTGACAGTATTCAGAAGTAATAAAGAAATTTATGCTCAGTTGATAGATGATGTAAAAGGAGTTACTTTAGCATCTGCATCTACTGTGGAAAAAACTTTTGAAAGAAAAGGAACCAAAATAGAACAAGCAATAGTAATTGGTAAAAATATTGCCGAAAGAGCTAAATCAATAGGTATAGAAGCAGTTGTATTTGATAGAAACGGTTATCTATATCATGGTAGAGTAAAATCATTAGCTGATTCAGCAAGAGAAAATGGCTTAAAATTCTAAGAGTATGGCAGAAGTAAACATAAAGAGAGTAAAATCAAGTGAAATCGAATTTAAAGATAAACTTGTAAGCATCAATAGAGTTACCAAAGTAACAAAGGGTGGTAGAACTTTCAGTTTTTCAGCAGTTGTTGTAGTAGGTAATGAAAATGGTGTTGTAGGATATGGTTTAGGAAAAGCAAAGGAAGTTGCAGCTGCTATTGCTAAAGGAGTTGATGACGCTAAGAAAAACCTTGTAAGAGTTCCTATTTTAAAAGGAACTGTTCCTCATGAACAAACAGCAAAATATAGTGGAGCAAGAGTATTCTTAAAACCAGCTGCACCTGGAACAGGTGTTATAGCAGGGGGTGCTATGCGTGCTGTATTGGAAAGCGTTGGAGTTAAAGATGTCTTAGCAAAATCTAAAGGTTCATCTAATCCTCATAGTGTTGTAAAAGCTACAGTTGCAGCATTAATGCAAATGAGAGATCCTTACACTATTGCAAAACTTAGAGGAATAGAAATGGATAGAGTATTTAATGGATAAATCTTAGTGAAATGAAAGTAAAAGTAACTCAAATAAAAAGTGGTATAGGTCGTCCAGCAGATCAAAAACGTACATTAGAAGCTTTAGGTTTAAGAAAAATTAGACAATCTAAGGTACACGAATTTACAGCACCTATACAAGGAATGATAGCTAAGGTTAGTCATTTAGTAGAAGTAGAAGAAATTAATTAAGAAACTGTTTAAGAGGAAATATCATGGATTTAAGCACACTTAAACCTGCGGAAGGTTCTACAAAGAACCGTAAAAGAATAGGACGTGGACAAGGCTCTGGAAGAGGTGGTACTTCAACAAGAGGACACAAGGGAGCAAAATCTCGTTCAGGATATTCTCGTAAGATAGGTTTTGAAGGCGGTCAAATGCCTTTATATAGACGTTTACCAAAGTTTGGATTCAAAAATATCAACAGAATAGAATATGTTGGTGTTAATATTGATACATTAGCTGCTTTGGTAGAAAAAATTCAAGTTAAAGATGTAACTTTGGATTTAATGCAAGCACACGGACTAATTTCTTCAAAAGATAAAGTAAAGATTTTAGGACGAGGAGAGTTAAATACAACAATTAATGTTACAGCACACGCATTTTCTAAAACAGCAAAAGCAGCTATTGAAGAAAAAGGCGGAGTAGCAACAACAATCTAATAACAGATGAAACGATTTATCAATACATTAAAAAACATCTGGAATATAAAAGAACTAAGAGATAGAATACTCTATACATTAGCCTTAGTGCTAATTTATAGAGTAGGTTCTTTTGTTGTTATTCCAGGTATCAACCCATCTGACTTAGCAGGTTTGCAAGATCAGACAAAAGATGGTGTATTAGGTTTGTTAAACATGTTCTCAGGGGGAGCATTCTCTAATGCTTCTATCTTTGCATTAGGTATTATGCCGTATATCACAGCTTCAATTGTTATGCAATTGTTGACTATGATAGTACCATATTTCACTAAAATACAAAGAGAGGGAGAAAGTGGAAGAAGAAAGATAAATCAAATGACAAGATGGTTAACTATTATAGTAACAATCTTCCAATCATTTGCTTATCTTGCAAATCTAAGAAGCCAAATAGGAGGCGCAACTATTTATAGTATTACAGGAACAGATAGTCCTAATTTCTTTAATTGGGTATTACCTATTTCTATACTATTGACTTGCGGAACATTGTTTGTAATGTGGCTTGGAGAAAGAATTACAGACAAGGGAATAGGTAATGGTATTTCGTTGTTAATCATGGTTGGTATTGTTGCACGTTTGCCATTTGCATTATTTGCGGAATTTGCCTCACGTATGGAAGACAACGCAGGACAATTAGTGATATTATTTGTAGAATTATTAGTATTATTAGTTGTTATTATGCTATGTATATTGTTGGTACAAGGTACAAGACGAATACCAGTGCAATATGCAAAAAGAATTATAGGTAACAAACAATATGGAGGAGCAAGACAATATGTTCCTATCAAAGTTAATGCAGCAGGAGTAATGCCGATAATATTTGCACAAGCAATAATGTTTATACCTGTTACATTATTTGGATTTTCAGATTCAGAAGCTATGTCAGGAGTAAGAGCAGCTCTATCTAACTTTGAAGGATTCTGGTATAATTTCATATTTGCTATCCTAATTATATTGTTTACTTATTTCTATACAGCAGTAGCAATAAATCCAAAACAAATGTCTGATGATTTAAAGAAAAACGGAGGTTTCATACCAGGAGTAAAACCAGGTAAAAAGACTGAAGAATTTCTTGATAATGTATTATCAAAAATCACACTTCCAGGTTCTATATTTTTAGCTTTTGTAGCAATCTTACCAGCAATAGTAAGAATATTTGGAGTAAATTCACAATTTGCTCAATTCTACGGAGGAACTTCTTTATTGATTATGGTTGGCGTTGTACTTGATACATTACAACAAATAGAAAGTCATTTGTTGATGAGACACTACGACGGTTTAACAAAATCGGGAAGAATCAAAGGTAGAGGTCAAATGTAAAAATATCCGAACAGATAATGATACAAATAAAAACCAAAGACGAAATAGAACAACTCAGAAAAAGTGCCCTCATGGTTGGGGACACTTTGTCTGAGGTTGCAAAACATATAAAAGCAGGAGTTACCACAAAACAATTAGATGCCATTGCAGAAGAATATATTAGAAGCAATGGGGGAATACCATCATTTAAGGGTTATATGGGTTATCCTGCAAGTCTTTGTATTTCTATTAATGAAGTTGTTGTTCACGGTATACCTGGGGACAGAGTTATTAAAGATGGAGATATTGTATCAATTGATTGCGGAGTAACATACAATGGTTGGGTAG
>CALDHX010000035.1 GCA_937901525.1 uncultured Bacteroidales bacterium | reverse complement strand
TTTAACAATCAAATAACCCAAAAGAGCGACTCAAACAAAGAGTCGCTCTTTTTTTATATGCTTTTCAGGTTGATAAACGCCTTTTTCTTAAACCTAAACTGCGAAATACTTCAAAAAATTCGGACAACAAAATCTTAATCCGAAATTTTTGAAGTATTTCGCTTTAAATAAAATCCACTAAATCAAACAATTAATTTTTGAAAACAAAGATTTCTTTAGTTTTTTCTTTACTTTTTCGGATTTTTTCTTTGTTTTTTTCAAAAAATATCGCGAATTCTCAAATTACCATCGTGATGGTAATTAATTTTCTCTCGATGGTAATGAATTACCTTGCGATGGTGTTTTTGTTAAATCATGTTTTATTGTAACAAAGCTTGATTTTCGCTCCAATTTTTACAAAAAAATTACTCGAAATCTTTTAACAAATAAAATTTTGTACTTAGATAAAGATTAGATACATTTGCAAGCAAGAATTTATCAAAGGGAAAATAGAGATTTGCAACATTTTTGCAACACTTTGTCTTAATTCTTAGAAACAATAAGTAAAGATTGTATTTTTGAAGTCTTAAATTTAATCAAGTGAATTACTAATTTTCAAAAAATGCCGAAGAAAGCGGGAAATATGAAGACGCTATAAAGTCTTACAAAGAAGTATTAAATGTTTTTGAGCAAGCATTAGGAGCAGAAGACGAAAAAACAAAAGAAGTTTACACCAACATAGGAATGTGCTACAAAGCATTAGGCAAAAACGAAGAAGCCTTAACCTACCTAACCAAAGCCCTATCAAACGGAAACACTGCATCAGTAGTTCAAAAGCAAGATACAGCAATAGAAAAGCAAGAAACAAACGAAGAAGAGTTGGAAGAAGCATATAGACTACATAAAGAAGCAATTAGACTGAAAGGAGAAGGGATTACAAGTGAATACAAAAAAAATTATAATGAGGCAATAAATTATTACGAAGATGCTTTGAAAATTTTTGATCAGTCATTTGATTTTGATAATGTATATTCTGCTGATTTATATTACAAAATAGGTGTTTGTTATTCGGAAATTAATAAAGTTGAAATAGCATTATATTATTTAAGAAAAGCATTACGTATTTTCAAAATGAACAATGATGAAGATGAAGAAAGAGTAATAGAAACGATAAATGAAATAAAAGAAAAATTTTATGGAGATTCTTTGGTAGAATATGAAGAAGAAGATGAATACGATGAAGAAGATTACGAATATGATGAAGAATACTCTGTGGAAAAAGTACCAAGAACAAGTGAATTATCAGGTTATGGGGATAATTATTCTGATTCTGGTTTTTGGAATAAAGTAAAAAAATTAGGGAAAAAGGTATTGAAACCTGCTTTACAATTATATTATGTGATGAAAGAGTCATCTACTCCGCTTGATACAAAGGGTTTGATTATAGGAGCTTTGGGATATTTGATTTTACCTGTTGACTTAATTCCGGATTTCATTCCTGCGGCTGGATATACAGATGACTTGGCAGCATTATTGGCAGTTGTAAAAATGTGTAAGGAACATATCACTCCTGAAATAGAAAGAAAAGTAAGAAAAGACCTTGGTGAATAAATTTAGAAATAAATACACAGTTTAACTAATCCAAAGAAAAACGCTCGTAAGTCTTAGTTTTGTTTTGACTGTCGAGCGTTTTGTTTTTTATTTTTCTTTTAGTTTTTTTCTTCTCTTTTTATTTCTTTGTTGTATCTTTGCAGTTTGCAAAAATTATCCCGATGGGAATATCGGTAAAAGTTATAGAAATGGAAAGAAGAAACGAAAATAGAGATTGGAAAAGACCTCAAAAGGGGGGCTTTAACAAAGAGAAAAGAGAAGAGAGAAAGCCTTTTTCAAAAAAGTTTGAAAGAGATAGCGAGCAAGCTCCAAGAGAGTTTAAGAGAAAGAGAATACAATCGTTTGAAAAAGCAGAACGCTTCTCTGATAAAAAGGAGAAATTCTCAGATAAGAGAGAACGTTTTTCCGATAAGAAAGAAAGGTTTTCTGACAAGAGAGAGAGATTTTCTCGCAAGGAAAAGACTTTCGATAGAGAGCCAAAGAGATTTGAGCGTGAAAGAAATACATATAGCGAAAAGCCTACAAAATCTTTTGATAAAGACATACGTTTAAATAGGTTTATTGCAAATTCTGGTGTTTGTTCAAGAAGAGAGGCAGATGTTTTGATTGCTTCGGGAGCTGTAACGGTGAATGGAAAGGTAGTAACTCAAATGGGAGTTAAAGTTTCTCCTGCCGATGTTGTTTGTTATGATGGAGAAAGACTCTCACATGAGAAAAAAGTCTATCTTTTGCTTAATAAGCCAAAGGGATTCATTACAACGCTTGACGATCCACAAGAAAGAAAAACCGTAATGAGTCTTGTAGAAAAGGCTTGTACAGAAAGAATTTATCCTGTTGGCCGTTTAGACAGAAATACAACAGGTTTGTTGCTTTTTACTAACGATGGAGATATGACAAAGAAGCTTACACACCCTTCTTTTGGTGCAAGAAAAATCTATCACGTAGAATTGAATAAGCCTCTTACAAGAAACGATATGCAATCTTTGCTTGACGGAATAGAATTAGAAGATGGTTTTGCAAGATTTGATGATATTCAATTTGTGGAATATTACAACGACAAAAAAGTTGTTGGAGTTGAGCTTCATAGTGGTAAGAATAGAATCGTAAGACGTATGTTTGAGGCTATGGGTTACTATGTTGAGAAATTGGATAGAGTAAGTTTTGCAGGATTGACAAAGAAGGATTTGCCAAGAGGAAGATGTAGATTTTTAACAGAAAAAGAAATCAATTTTTTAAAGATGTTATAGATGAGAATCCCTCATTTTAAATTGACAAAACGAGCAAGAAGAATATTATTATTGATAATAATTTTGCTCGTTTTGTGTTTTCTATCAGCCCTTATTTTTGTTTGGGCAAACGAAGAAAAGATTAAGCAAGTTGCAGTAAGCGAAATTAATAAGTCTTTATTGACTGAGGTTAAGGTAAAGGAGATTGATGTGGAGTTTCTTTCGTCTTTTCCTTTGGTTTCTGTTGTTTTTTCCGATGTTGTGATAAATGATGTCTTGGATTCTTTAAACAAAGATAGGTTTGTTGCGATAAAGGAGTTAGGTGTAAGGTTTAATATTTGGGATATTCTTTCAGGAGACTATATTGTAAAGAAGGTTGTTGCTGAAAAGGGAGAAATTAATCTTAGAATCAACTCTCAGGGTGAAAGCAACTATGTTTTTTGGAAAAAGAGCGAGAAAAAAGACAAAGATGCTAATTTTAGTTTTGCTCTTAACTTAGTTGAACTTCAAGATGTAACGCTTAGTTTTCGCAATGATATATCTCGTTTGTTTTTAAAGGCGAGAGCAGAGGAGGTTTCTGCAAGTGGAAATTTCAGCGAAAAGGTTCAAGACTTGGAATTAAAGGCTGATTTATTGCTTGAAGCCTTTGTGTTTGATAAATTAAAGTTGGATTTTCCTCAGATGCTATCTTGTGAAATAGATATGAATAATAATACTTTAAAGCATTTGCTTGAAGTTAAGAAAGCTGATATTGCTTTGTCGAAAATGCACTTTGATTTAACAGGTAATTACTCTTATGCTAAGGAGGATTTGATAGATGTGGCGTTGATTGGGAAAGAAATTAATTTAAAAGAAGTGTTTTCTTTCTTTAAGCAAGATTATAAGAGTGAAGGCTTTGTTAATGTCAAGATGAATGTGAAAGGAGAAATTTCAAAGAATGTTTTGCCGGAGATAAAAGCAGAGTTTGATATTTCAAAGGGTAGTTTGAAGAGTGAGAAATTGAATGTTTTTTGTGAAAATATAAATTTAAAAGGCTTTTATTCAAATGGTAGTCAACGAAATTCAAAAACTTCGCTTTTGAGAGTAGATGATTTTTCTTTTAAACTCAATAAAGGCTTTTTTGAAGGGCGATTGGCTTTGAGCGATTTTTCAGATTTTAAGGTAGATGCTAAGGTAAAAACACATTTAAACCTTGAAGATGTTAAGAATGTGTTGAAACAAGATAGCTTGCAAGTGTTAAGAGGAGATTTAATAGCAGATGTGAGTGCAAAAGGAAGAGTTAAAGAATTTAATTCCTTGAATTTTTCTGGTAAGGCAAGTTTGCGAAATGTGGACTTTAAGGATTTGAGATTAAAGGGAGTGGAATTGGAGAAGATGTCTTGTGAGGCGTTGTTTGATAAAACGAAAATTAGAATTGAAGACTTAAAAACCCTCTTTAATGGAGAGAATTTAAGAGCAAAGGGTGAGATAAGCAATAAAGGAATAAGTGCTCAGGTTGATTTGGCAAACTATAAGTTTGAAAATCTAATGTTAAGAAACATAAAAGGAAAGGTTTTATATGCTAATGATGTGTTGAGTACAAATGATTTAAGGTTTGATGTCTTTGAAGGAGGGGTTAGTACTAATGATTGTAAGCTTATTTTTGGAGAAAAGGAAAATGTGCTTAATGGAAGTTGCAGGATTGAGAATGTAAACATAAAAAAAGTGTTTAAAGGATTGAATAATTTTTCTCAAAAGGTGATTACCGATAATAATTTGGAAGGAAACCTAACGGCAATCGCTACTTTAAATTTGTATTTTGATAAGAGTTTCAATTTCCTTGCAGATAAATCGGCCTTTAATGTGAATTATTCTATTTCAAAAGGTAGATTGAAAGACTTTTCTTTGATGAAAAAACTCTCGCTCTTTGTAGAAGAAGAGGCATTGAATGATGTAAAGTTTGAAAACTTACAATCTTCGTTGCAATTCAATAATTCTTCGTTGAATTTTGAACCTATAAAAGTCAAAACCAATATTGTCGATTTTGAATGCTTTGGAAAACACGGTTTAGATAATAAAATAGACTATCAATTTGCGATTAACCTTTTGCGTAACACCAAAGTATTTGTTAAGGTTGAAGGATTCTTGAACGATCCTAAGTTTAAATTTAACCTACAAAGCGATATGAAAAAGGTAAAAGAAAAAGTAAATCAAGACAAAAGTGAAATTATAAAATCTATTGATAGAGATTTTAAACTTAATCTTGAAGAAGCGAAGAAGGATAAGCAAGAATGGGAAAAGCAAGAAAAGGGAGAATTTATTATAGAGTGGGAAGAAGAAAAACAATTTAAGGAAGAAGAAAAGCAATTTGAGGATAGTGATTTTATTATAGAATGGTAGCGTTTTTCTTCAAAAAAGTTTTACCTTTGCACCTATGTTAAATCAAGTGGAAATAGAGAATATAGTTTTTGAAAAGATAATTGATTCAAGACAACTAAAAGAAATAGCAGAGAGTTGTGCAAAACAAATCAAGAAAGACTATGAAGACAAAAATCTTGTCTTTGTAATAGTCTTAAATGGTGCCTTTATCTTTGCTTCGGACTTGCTTCGTCAATTTTCTTTCCCTTGTGAGACATATTTTATCAAAGTTTCCTCTTATCAAGGAATGCAAAGCACAAATCAAGTTCAAATTTATGGGCTGCCTTCCAAGGTTTTAGAGGGAAAAGACGTGGTAATAATAGAAGATATTGTTGATTCGGGTCTAACAATGCAAAAACTTCTTGAATACTTACAACAAGAAAAGGTGGCAAGTCTTGAAGTTTGCACATTGTTTTTTAAACCTGGTAATTTTAAAGGAAATTATAATATAAAATACATAGGAAAATCTATTGAGAATGATTTTATTGTTGGTTATGGATTAGACTTTAACGATAAAGGACGAAATCTCAGTGGAGTATATCAAAGAAAAAAATTATAGATTATGTTAAATATAGCATTATTTGGAGCTCCTGGTGCAGGAAAAGGAACTCAATCAAAAGAATTAGTAAAGAAATATGACCTTACTTATATCTCTACGGGAGATATTTTAAGAAAAGAAATTGCAGCAGGAAGCGAATTAGGATTGCAAGCAAAGGATATTATCAATAAAGGAGGATTAGTGAGCGATGAATTAATCGTTCAAATCATAGAAAAGATAATTGAGAAGGAAGATAACGGCGGAATACTTTTCGATGGCTTTCCTCGTACAGTTGTTCAAGCCTATATCTTGGAAGGATTGCTTCATAGAATGAATAGAAGACTTCTTTGTATGCTTAGTTTGGAAGTTCCAAGAGAAGAATTGATTGAAAGAATGCTTAAACGTGCAGCAATCGAGGGTAGAGCAGACGATAACGAAGAGGTAATCAAAAACCGCTTCAAAGAATATGATGAAAAAACTCAACCTGTTGCTGATTTCTACAAAGAAAAAGGCATTTACTACCCAATAAATGGTGTTGGAACAATGGAAGAAGTCTTTTCACGTCTTACAAACAAGATAGAAGAAACATTAGAGACTGCTTACAGAAATATTGTTCTTTATGGAATGCCAGGATCGGGCAGAGGAACACAAGCAAAACGCATTGCAGCAAAATATTCTTTGGTTTACATCTCAACAGGTGCAATGATAAGAGAAGAAATTAAACAAAACACCGAATTAGGTAAGATTTGTTTGCCATATATCGAACAAGGAGATAATGTTCCTGATGAGGTAGCGATAAGATTGATTGAAAAGAAAATAAAAGACAATCCAAACGCAAAAGGATTCGTATTTAAAGGCTTCCCTTCTACATACGTACAAGCTTATATCTTAGATGGAATCTTAGATAGAATACACTCTTCGGTTACATGTGTTGTAGAAATCAAATCAAATCCTATTCAATGTGTGAAGAGATTAAACATTAGAAGTAAAACTGATGACAAGAGAATATACGATAGAGATACTGATACAATAATTCACAGATTGGAAACATACGAAAGCTGTGCTAATAAAGTAAGAGAGTATTATAAAAATAAAAATAAGTATTACAGCGTAAACGGTGATGAAGATGTAGAAGTGGTATTTGAAAACGTTTGCGACACTGTTGATAAAGCATTAAAATCTTAAAGAAGTGGCATCGAATTTTGTAGATTACGTAAAGGTTTGTTGTCGTTCTGGAAAAGGAGGTGCAGGTTCGGCACACCTTCTTAGGACAAAGGGCGATGCAAAAGGCGGTCCCGATGGAGGAGATGGCGGAAGAGGTGGACATATCATACTAAGAGGAAATAAACAGTATTGGACTCTTCTGCATCTTAAATATACTAAGCACCTAATTGCAGAAGCAGGAGGAAATGGTGGCGAAAACCGTCTTCATGGCAAGAATGGAAAAGATGTTATTGTTGATGTGCCGTTAGGAACAGTTTGCAAAGACTTTGAAACCAAAGAAATCGAGTGCGAAATCGTTGAAGACGGACAACAAGTCATAATTGCAAAAGGAGGAAGAGGCGGATTAGGAAATGATCACTTTAAATCGCCTACAAATCGTACGCCTCGCTATGCACAACCTGGCGAAGACGGACTTGAAGTCTGGAAGATAATAGAATTAAAGATACTTGCAGACGTAGGATTAGTAGGATTTCCTAATGCAGGTAAAAGCACTTTGTTAAGCGTTGTTTCGGCTGCAAAACCCGAAATAGCAGATTATCCTTTCACAACATTGGTTCCAAATCTTGGAATGGTGTCTTATCGTGATGATAAGAGTTTTGTAATGGCAGATATTCCCGGAATAATTGAAGGAGCCTCAGAAGGAAAAGGTTTAGGACATAGATTCTTGCGTCATATTGAAAGAAATGCAGCACTTTTGTTTATGATACCTTGCGATTGTGATGACATAAAGAAAGAATACAATATCTTGCTTTCAGAACTTGAACGTTACAATCCTGAACTCCTTGACAAAGAAAGAATATTGGCAATTACAAAGTGTGATATGCTTGATGAACAAATGAAAAACGAGATGAAAAAACTTCTTCCTGAGAATATAGAAAGTGTTTTCATTTCTTCGGTAACAGGAGAGAATATTCCTCAACTCAAAGACATACTTTGGAGAGTTTTAAATAAATGATAGAATACCTAAACGACTTAGATACACAAGCGTTTTATTTGATAAATGCGGCAAGGAACAATTTTTTTGATTGGTTCTTTGCCGTTATTTCTTCACATCTTTTTTTTGCTATTGTAGTTGCAAGCATTTTTGTTTGCTTTGCTTACAAGAATTTCAAAAAACATTGGTGGATTGTCCTTTTGCTAATAGGACTTTGTTTTCTTTTAGGAGATAGAGTGTCGGTCGTTGGATTCAAAGACGTTTTTGAAAGACTTCGTCCCTCACATGCACTTGAAGATGTCTTTCTTGTAAAGCTTAAAGACTTTCAACTTATATATACAAGCAAGGGAGGCTTATATGGCTTTGTTTCTTCTCACTCTACAAATGCCTTTTGCATAGCAACCGTTTTCGGATTGCTCTCTCGCAAAACAAAGACTTGGATTTTGCTTCTGCTTTGGGCGTTTCTCACAGCCTATTCAAGAATATATTGCGGTGTTCACTATCCCGGAGATGTCCTTTGCGGAGGATTGTTAGGCGTAGCCTTAGGTTTGTTGATTTATCTGCTATATAGCAAATTGAAAAAACGCTTTCCAACAACCCTTAGCCTTTGATTAAAAACCATAAAATCAGATATTTATCTTTAAAGCATTAAAACTGCCAAAAAAGTCTTTGTTTTTTTAAAATTTTTCTTTGAAAAAATTATTTTTTTCTTTGCTTTTTTTCATTTTTTCAAAGACTTTTTTTTCAAAAGATTTAATTTGTAAAATCAAGCGTTTATGTAGGACTTTTTGTTTAAAGAAAAACGCTCGTAAGTCTTGGTTTTAATTTGACTGGCGAGCGTTTTGTTTTTTTATTTCTATTGAAAAATTTATTTTGATAGTATTTCTGGATGAATTTCCAAGTACATATCTCGCAAAGGTAAACTCAATATAAAACAAATGTCTGACATTGCTAAATCATACATTCTTTCTTTTCCTTCTCTGTCTATTATTTTATATGAAGGAGAGTTATAAACAAAGTTTTTTAAGCCATTAAATATTTCGTTATCAACAGATGTTATGCAAACTGCGTGAGCAGAGTTTTCTACATCTAATGCTGTTTTTGGATTATAGCCATCTATTTGAGAAAATAAGTACTCTTTATTTTGGTTAAGGAAGTCTTCTCCTTTCATATCAGCAAAAACTTTATTGCCCATCTCGTTTAATTGGCGTGGACTATTCTTTACCGAAAATAATACAGATGCTTTTTTATTTGTTATTAGTAAAAATTCTTTAATAGTTTTTATATCTTCATCATGAGATGAGAATATAGTTTTCATCTCCTTAATATCTTTGCTATGAGTATCACAATTAGCGTTGCGTGTTCGTGTATTCAAATCTTCAAAACGTTGAAAAATGCGTCCTAAATGGTATATCTTTCTTGAAATAAACCATATCCCACCAATAATTGTTGCTATTATTGCCACAACTGCACTAATCAATTCCCAATTCCAATTTTGCATTTTATTTTTTATTTAATTTATAAATCTCTGCAAAGATATAAAAAAAATGAGTACTTAAAAAGAAACAATAGATTTTTTGAATTGTTTGCTTGAAAAGTTAAGATTTAAATTCATCTAATAGTCTTCGGTCTTTTTTGCTTGGTCGGCCTATTCCTCTGTCGCGTTTTTCAAAGGCGTATTCTCTTGCTATGCGTATTCTTTCAATCTCTTGAATGTCGGTTTGGTCTTCTAAAAAGTTTTCTACAAGTTTTGCTCCAACTCTATTGTTGAGAAGTTGTTTTACTTTCACCTTTCGGTGCAGTTGGTCTATGTTTACTACATACACATCGCCTTCTTTTACGATTTTTGAGGGCTTTACTACACTTCCTTCGCAGGTTACTTTCCCTAATCGACAGGCATCGGTCGCTAAGGCTCTTGTTTTGTAAAGCCTTACCGCCCATAACCATTTGTCAATTCTTACTTCCATAAGTTTTTTACTTTTGTCGGAAGAATATTGTGATAGGTACGCCCTTGAAATCGTACATTTCTCTTAAACGATTTTCAACAAAACGTTTGTAAGGGTCTTTTATGTATTGTGGAAGGTTGCAATAGAAGACAAATTGTGGGTATGCTGTCTTTAATTGCATTATATATTTAATCTTTACATACTTTCCTTTGTATGCTGGTGGTGGATTTTGTTCTTTTACTATTGGTAATAGTCTTTCGTTCAACTCTGAGGTAGGGATTTGTCTGCTTCGTGATTCGTAAACTTTTCTTGCAGTTTCTAATACTTTGAATATTCTTTGTTTGTTGATAACCGAAGTAAAGACAATAGGCACATCGTCAAATGGTGCTATCTTTGCTCTTATCTTTTCTTCAAATTCAAGTATTGTTTTGTTGTCTTTTTCTATTAAGTCCCATTTATTTACTACAATTACAACGCCTTTGTTGTTGCGATTGATAAGTGAGAATAGGTTTATGTCTTGACTTTCTAAGCCTTGTGAGGCATCTATCATCAAAACGCAGACATCGGAGTTTTCAATCGAACGAATTGAACGCATAACTGAGTAAAATTCAACATCGTCCATTTCTTTGTTCTTTTTTCTTACGCCTGCTGTGTCGATAATCACAAAGTCAAATCCGAAAAGGTTATATCTTGTGTCAAGAGAATCTCTTGTTGTTCCTGCCGAGTTATGAACTATGTTTCTTTCTTGTCCGATTAGGGTGTTGATTAGAGAACTTTTTCCAACGTTTGGACGTCCTACAACGCAAAGTTTAGGTATTCCTGCGTTTTCATCAACAAAGGTTTCTTCTTCTGCAAAGTCTTTTACTAACTCGTCTAACATTTCTCCTGTTCCAGAGCCGTTTATTGCAGATATTGTATAGACTTCTCCAAGTCCAAATGAGTAAAATTCATAGTGATCGTTTGCTCTTGCTGCGTTATCTACTTTATTGGCAACAAGTAATACTTTCTTGTCGCAACGTCTTAATAGTTCTGCTACTTCTTCATCATCAGGTGTGATGCCTTCTTTTACATCTACCATAAAGATTATGGCGTCTGCTTCTTCTATTGCTAAGATTACTTGTTTTCTTATTTCGTCTTCAAACACGTCTTCGCTTCCAATTACGTATCCTCCTGTGTCAATAACTGAAAATTCTTTTCCATTCCAATTGGATTTTCCGTAATGACGATCTCTTGTTACGCCTGCTTCGGAGTGAATTATTGCATCTCTTGTTTCTGTTAAACGATTAAATAAAGTTGATTTGCCTACATTAGGACGACCTACGATTGCTACTATATTACCCATTGTATTTTCTTATTTTGTGCAAAGATACAACAAAGAAACGAAAAAGCACGAGAATTTTTTCTTTGTTTTATTTTCTAAAATCAAAGAAAAATTTAGTGGAGTCTTTTTCTTATTGGTTTATCATATAGTCTTGATAGTGTAAAGGCAAGAATTACAGATAGTAATACTATAAGTATTGCTACGGGATAGGTTTCTGAAAGTGTGTATTGCTTGGTTTTTATTAGCCATTGATAAAATAGGTACATTATAGGGTAGTGAATTATGTATAGAGGATAGGATAATTCTCCTAAGGTTTGACTTAGTTTTGATTTTTCTTGACTCGATGCTCCTATTGTTAAGATTATAGGGAAGATTGCTATTATGCAAAAGAATTCATAAATGCCATTGAGGTTTATTGCTTTGAAAGCTGTAAGGTAAGGAACGGAAAGAGTTGCAATTAGAAGAATTGAGGAGATTAAAAATGAATAAGGTAGCTTTATCGCTTTGAAACGGCGAGAGATAAGCATTCCTAAGGTGAAAGGAAATAGCATTCGTAGCATTCCTCCACAGAAATTAATTGTGTCAAAGGTCCAACCTACGCCTAAGTTGCCATATCCCGAAAGGTTTCCTATGGTAAATATGCTGTGAAGTATGCCTAAGAGGATTACTAAAAGGGTTAGGAGTTTTGTGCTTAGTCTTCTAATGAATAGGGCATAGAGTATGTTGCCTATGTATTCAAAAAATAAGGACCACATAGGACCATTGAGCGGGAAGAGTTCTCCATTTCCTCTTACTTCGTTGAATGAGCCTGGTAAGGCAGGAATCATAAAACAGGTTAGGAGGAATGTTATTATTGAAATATAAAAAGGAATTGTATTTCCACTCCATTGCATAGAGCCTCCTATGAGAAAACATATTAATCCGATAAATGCTCCCATTATTAGCATGGGGTGAAGACGTATTAGACGGCGTTTGAAAAATGAAACGGTAGTCATTTTGTTCCATCTGTCGTGATAGGCATAGTTTATAACGAATCCTGACAGCAAAAAGAAGAAATCTACGGCTAAGTATCCGTGATTAAATGTTCTTATTAAGCCATCGCCTGCTTGATTGGTGATTTGCGCAAAGGAAAAACCTTCAAAAATATGATAACATACTACAATAATTGCAGCAACGCCTCTTAGGGCGTCAAGAACTTGATAATGTTGTTTTGAATCGGTCATTTAATTATTTCAATAGGTCTTTTAATGCGTGGATTTGATGGATAGAGTGAATGTCGCTGCCTACTTGATCATAGTAATTTTTGGAAAGAAGCCATTCTGCTTTTTTTTGTGCTGTTTTTCCATACATTCCTTTTAAGGAAAGGAGATTTAATTGGAATTTTATGCCGTTGGATTTTAGTTTTATGTAGTCATTTTCTTCCATATAGACATATCGCTCAGGGTGTGCAAGCAATGGATAATAGCCTATGGAGTATATTTCTTGTAATGTTTTTTCTAAGTTTAATGGAGGATTGAAGTAGGAGGTTTCTACAAGTAAATGATTTTTTAATTCACCGTGAGGCAAGAGGTCTTTGTTTGATAATCTTTTGCTAAACACGTTGTCTATCATATATTCTGCTGCTAAGTGTAGTTGAATTTCTCCTTTGTAGGCTTGTTTTAATTGAAGAAATCTTTCTTGTAAAAATTTAGTTTCATTTGGTATGTCTTCCATGATGTGAGGTGTACACCAAAGTTTTTTAAAGCCTAATTTTTCTAATTCTTCCAATATTTGAAGGCTTTCTTCTAATTGTTGCACTCCATCATCTACTCCATAAAGAATATGAGAGTGGACGTCAGATTTTTGATCTAACAATCCACTCTTCTTTAATTTACTTTCTTTTTGAAAAATCTTGCTGAAAATGTTTGCCAAGTGATATATGAGATTTATTTGTCGTTGTTTGAGTAATAGCTGCCGTAGTGATAACCATATTTGTAACCATACTTATAGCCGTATTTGCCATATTTTTCTCCTTTGTTTTCTGTGCCATTAAGTATGTAAGACATGTTTTTAAAGGTTGCATTTGTGTAAAGGTTTTGCAAATCGCCTAACATATTTCTTTCAAATAATCCAGCTCTTATTACAAATATGATTCTGTCTATACTTTTTTCTATGATATGTGTATCGGTTACTATTTCAATAGGTGGACAGTCTACGAAAACATAGTCGTATTCTTGTTTTAGTTTTTCTATTGTTAGTTTAAATAAGTTTTGTGATAGTAATTCGGCAGGATTTGGTGGAATTGTTCCAACTGGTAATATGTATAATGAATTGAATGTTTTGTCTTTTATTATTACATCATTAACATTTGTTATTTTTCCTGCGAGATAGTCTGAAATTCCTATCTCTGGACTATTTACATATTTAGAAGCTGTTGCGTGTCGTAAGTCTCCGTCTATTACTAATACTTTTTTGTTTTGAATAGCAAGGGCTATTGCTAAGTTTATTGAGATGAAACTTTTTCCTGATCCTGGATTGTATGATGTAATTGCAATAGAGTTTGATTGCTTGTCTTGTGTCATAAAATCCAAATTAGTTCTTAAACTACGGAATGCTTCGTTTACAACATTTCTACTTCCTGCTTTAACAACGATTGTTTCGTTACCTGTGTTTGTCTTTTTCTTAAAGCGATTTAATCCTTTGTGTCTTGGAGCACAAGAAGGTATTTCTCCCAAGAATGGTAAAGTGAGATTTTTTAAGTCTTGTCGTCCGCGAACGGTTGTTGTGAGGTATTCTTTAAGAATGATGATTCCTAATGGAATTGCAACTCCTAAAACAAATCCTACAAGGAGAATCATCATGCTTCTTGGAGCAACAGGAGCTATACTTGCTCTTGGCTTTTGAATAACACGTGTATTGTATGCTGTAAAGGCTTGTGAAAGTTCATTTTCTTCACGTTTTTGTAGTAAGTATAGGTATAGTGATTGTTTTACTGATTGTTGTCTTTCTACGGATAATAATACTTTGGCTTGATTTGGATTTGAGGCAAGTTTTGCTGAGGTTTGTTTTTCTGTTCTTTGTAGTTGTGTCATTTGATTTTGAAGAACGTTTATTTGGTTATCGACAGAAACGCCAATTATTCGTCTCATCTCCATTAAGGCTTTGTCCATGTCTTTTACAAGAACGTTCTTTTCACTACTATTGGCTACTAAATTGTTTCTCTCTAAAAGTTTGGCATTGTGTTCTGAGATTAGTCTTTCAATATTCGCATTTTGTATGCCAGAGTTTACGGGTAAAAGTTCAGATGTAATGGCATTTTTTGATAGGTAATCCTTTATGTAGTGTGCCATCCATATTTGATTACTTAGTTCTCTTATTTCTTCGTTGAGGTTTTTGTTTTCTTGTAGATACATATTGGCTACCGCGTCAACATCGGGTAATAAATTGACGGATTTATAGGAAGAAATATCGCTATCTACGTTTGCTAATTCGTTTTCAATTACTAATAAACGATCGTTAATGAAAATTGATGTGGAATTTGCTATTTGGTTTTTGTCTTTTATCCAATGTTCATTGTAAACAACAATTAGTGTGTTTAAAAAGTCTTCTGCTCTTTGTGTTGATACGTCATTTACAAAAAGGGTTATAACATCTGCTTCTTTGTTGTTTTGTTCTACTCCTAATTTGTTAGAATATTTTGCAACGGCTGAGTTTTTGCTAATTCTTTTAACAAGGATTTGGTTTGTTTCTTCAATAAGTTCTTCGTTGTAGTGAATAGTCGGAGCTACAATTAGACTTCCGTAAGGTGAGGTTATTGTATCGTAAAGTCTTCCTTCTAATTTTTTATTGAAAAACTTTTCTCCGTTAAATGTTAGGTTTGTTATTTCAAATTTTTCTTTTTCTAATAGTTTTATCGTAAATGATGCAACAGCATTGTCTGCAAGATCTGGCATTGAAATTGTGATTGGAAGGCTTGTTCCGTAAAGAAGTTTGTTGTAGAATAGTCCTGGTTTTCGGTAATCAATGTGAAGGTTTAATCTATTAACTACTTCTTCCATCAAATCGGGAGAAGCAAATGCTACTATTTCGTTTTGAACATTAGTAGTGCTTTTAAAGAATCCGGTGTTGTTGAAATCAATCTCTCCTGGTGAGGAGCCACTTTTTGAATCTGATTTTATTTGTATTTCTGCACTCGCAGAGTATTGTGGTTCTATTTTTTTTATGTACAAGAATGCAATAGCAACAGTTAATATGATAGATATTGCAAACCAATACCATTTTGAAATGCAATAATATATTATGTTTCTTATATCAATTATTGGTTCTTCTTGTTCTTGTTTTGTGTTTTCCATTTGTTTTCGTTTTTTGTTTCTTGGATTATCTAATAAATACTAGTAAAACGGATGTTAAAAGAGATGCTACTGAAATCCAAAATGAGGTTGAACGTACATTATTTCCGTTTACGGTAGATTGTCTCATTCTTGTATCATTTGGCTCTACATATACAATGTCATTTTGTTTTAAGTAAAAAACAGGGGAAGTGAAAACGTCCTGTGCAGAACATAAATTAACTCTATATGTTTTTTGTATTCCGTTTTCTTTTCTCATAACTAAAATATTGTCTCTTCTTCCATATATTGTTAAGTCGCCCGCTGCACTTAATGCTTCGGTTAAGGTGTAAACGTCTTTGTCTATTGCGTATCTTCCCGGCCTTGCAACTTCTCCGACTATCTCAATGTTTAGATTCATATATTCTATTGTAACAACGGCTTCTGTTGCTTGTTCTTGTGCTATTATTGTTTGCTTGATTCTTTGTTCTGCTTCTTTACGCGTTATTCCTGCAACATAGACTTGACCTATTGCAGGCATGTCAATAAATCCTTCTTTGTCTATTGTGTAACTTGAAATTTGTCCATTGTTTACTCCTCTTCCCGACACTGATGTGTATCCTAATCTTTGAGAAACGTAAGGTAAATTAAATAATTCGGTAAGTTTAGGGTCTTTACAATGTACAACAACAGAAATTTTATCACCTGGGCATAAAATTATTTCTTGTGCAGGAGGAACGTCTAATTCTGAGATTGAGTCAACGTCTTGATAATATGCAATTCCTTCAATAGATGTACAAGAATGCAAAAACAATATAGTCATGCATAATATGCTTGTTGTGAAGTATGTCTTAATTTTGTTTAGTTTCATAGTTTATTTTAATTTTTAATTACTTCTATAAAATCAGATTCAATTTCTACCATAACTACTGCTAATAACTTATCTAACATAACAACGACTCTTTTGCTTCGTTTGCCTTTTACCTTTATAAATACGCCTTCAATACCATCAAAATCGCCTCCAATAATCCTAACTCTTGTGCCTTTTGCAATGTTTATTTCTTCTATTGCTAAATAAGTTGCTGCTTCTTGAAGGTTTTCTGTTACTCTTATAAATTGTCGCATTTCTTCGTCTCTAATAACTATAGGATAACTTTTACCTTCTTCTTTATTTACTAAATATTGTAAGTTTAATATTTCTTTTTTTAATTCTTTAATAACACAAAGTTTGCTATGAACAAAAATAAGGTTGTTTATAGCAGGAACTTCTTCGTAATAGGTCTTGCCTCGTCTTTTTATTAATTTCTTTTTTTTAGGAATAAATACCTCTATTCCTTTGTTTTGTAGTTTGTTTTGCACCTTTATCTCGTTTCTATAAGGAACCCTCATAGCATACCACAACACTTGGTCATCTTTGTGCAAAATAGACATCTTAATTTCAGTTTTATTAAAAATAACTTTGCAAAAATATAAAAAAACGATAGAATTTCATTGAAAAAACAAAAAATCTTTGTTGTTTTTTAGTAATTTTGCAAACGATTTATAAATAATAATGAATATGAACACAAAGTACGCAGAGTATAAACAACTTAATTTAACTCAAATTTCAGATGAGATATTGCAAAAGTGGCAAAAAGAAGCTACTTTTGAAGAATGCTTGAAATTAAGAGAAGGAGCAAAACCTTTTATCTTCTTTGAAGGACCCCCTTCTGCAAACGGGCAACCAGGAATTCATCACGTTATGGCCCGTACAATAAAGGATATTTTTTGTAGATATAAAACACAAAAAGGATTTTATGTTGCAAGAAAAGCAGGTTGGGATACTCACGGATTGCCTGTTGAACTTGGAGTAGAAAAACAATTAGGTATTACGAAGGAAGATATAGGAAAGAAAATATCTGTTGATGAATATAATGCGGCTTGTCGTAATGAGGTGATGAAATATAAAGATATGTGGGATAAACTCACTGTTCAAATGGGTTATTGGGTAGATTTGAACGATCCATATATCACTTTCAAAAATGAATACATAGAAACCTTGTGGTATTTATTAGGAATACTTCATGAAAAAGGATATTTATATAAAGGATATACAATTCAACCATTTTCTCCTGCAGCAGGAACAGGTTTAAGTTCTCACGAATTGAATATGCCAGGCTGTTATAGAGATGTGAAAGACACAACTGCTGTTGCACAGTTTAGAGCAAAAAATCAAGAAGAAGTAAAAGCAAAATATTTAGCAGGAGAAAATCTTTCGGAAGATGTTTATTTCTTAGCTTGGACAACAACTCCTTGGACCCTTCCTTCAAATACAGCTTTGGCAGTAGGACCTAATATAGATTATGTTTTCGTTAAAACATTTAATCCTTACTCAGGACTTCCAATGATTGCAGTTGTAGCAAAAGCATTGTTAGGTTCATTCTTCCCAGAAAAGAATGCAGAATTATCATTTGATGAATATAAAAGTGGAGATAAAGCTATTCCATTTAAAATATTAGCAGAATGTAAAGGTAAAGATTTAAAGGGAGAAGAATATGAACCATTGACTGATTTTATTACTCCAATGGGTAATGCCTTTAAAGTAATAGAAGGAGATTATGTTTCGACAGCAGATGGTACAGGTATAGTTCACATTGCACCAACCTTTGGAGCAGATGACGACCGTGTAGCAAAACAAGCAGGAATTGTGCCAATGTTTGTTGTGGATAAAGAAGGTAAAAATCAACCAATGGTAGATAGAACAGGCAAATTCTTTAAAATAGAAGATTTAGATGAAGAATTTGTAAGCAAATATGTAAAAGGATCATATAGAGAGTTTGCAGGAAGATATGTTAAAAATGCGTTTGATTCTTCTTTAACAGAAAAAGACCCTACACTTGATGTTGACATTTGTGTTTATTTGAAACAATCAAACAAAGTATTCAAAATAGAAAAACATACACACAACTATCCACATTGTTGGAGAACAGATAAACCTATTCTTTACTACCCATTAGATAGTTGGTTTATAAGAACAACTGCTATAAAGGATAGAATGATAGAGCTAAACAAAACAATAAATTGGAAACCTGAAGCAACAGGTAGTGGACGTTTTGGAAATTGGCTTGAAAACCTTGTAGATTGGAATTTAAGTCGTTCAAGATATTGGGGAACCCCTCTTCCAATTTGGAGAACAGAAGATGGAAAACACGAAATCTGTATTAGCTCTGTTGAAATGCTTTCTAACGAAATAGAAAAGAGTATTGCAGCAGGCTATATGCAAGAAAATCCATATAAAGACTATAAAAATTACGATAGTTTTGATTTACATAGACCTTATATTGATTCAGTTATTTTAGTAGCTCCAAATGGTGAAAAAATGAAAAGAGAAACAGACCTTATAGATGTTTGGTTTGATTCAGGAGCTATGCCATACGCACAAGTTCATTATCCATTTGATTGCAACGATAAAGAATTAGCAAACAATTTCCCTGCTGATTTCATAGCGGAAGGAGTAGATCAAACACGAGGTTGGTTCTTTACTCTTCACGCAATAGCAACACTTTGTTTCGATACAATATCATTTAAGAATGTAGTTTCAAATGGATTGGTGTTAGATAAAAATGGAAACAAAATGTCAAAGCGTTTAGGAAATGGAGTTAATCCTTTTGACATTTTATCTCAATATGGACCTGATGCAACAAGATGGTATATGATTACCAATACACAACCTTGGGAAAATTTGAAGTTTGATCCAAGTGGAATTGATGAGGTAAGAAGAAAATTCTTTGGAACATTATATAATACTTATTCTTTCTTTGCTCTTTATGCGAATATAGATAACTTTACTTACGCAGAAAAAGATGTTGCAAACCAAGAACGTCCTGAAATAGACCGTTGGATACTTTCAGAACTTAATTCATTGATAGATTTTTGTGATAAATCTTATTCAGACTACGAACCAACAAAAGCAGGTAGAGCAATAGCGAACTTTGTAGATGAATATTTGAGTAATTGGTACGTAAGATTATGTAGAAGACGTTTTTGGAAAGGAGAATACTCACAAGATAAGATTTCAGCCTATCAAACACTTTACACTTGTTTAGAAACACTTTCACAACTTATAGCTCCAATAGCACCATTCTTTGCAGAAAGATTATTTACCGATTTAAATAATGTTAGCAAACGACATCGCTCATTCTCTGTTCATGCAACAGACTTTCCTCAATGTAATTCTTCGTTGATAGACAAAGAACTTGAAGAAAGAATGCAAATGGCACAAAAGATATGCTCATTGGTGTTATCATTAAGAAAAAGAAACAACCTAAAAGTTCGTCAACCGCTTTCAAAAATAATGATTCCAGCAAAAGATGCTCATCAACAAAACCAAATAGAAGCTGTAAAAGACTTAATACTTTCAGAAGTAAACATTAAAAATATAGACTTCTTAACAAAAGAGAATAATGTGTTGGTGAAAAGTATAAAAGCAAACTTCAAAACATTAGGACCAAAGTTCGGACCTAAGATGAAAGCAATAGCATTTGCAATAAGTTCATTCTCACAAGAAGACATAGCACAAATAGAAGCAGAAGGAAAATATTTGCTTAATATAGAAAATGCAGAAATTGAAATAATGCTTTCAGATGTTGAAATAATCACACAAGACATTCCAGGTTGGGTAGTTACAAATGAAGCAGACCTTACAGTAGCCTTAGATACTACTATTACAGATTCGTTACGTCAAGAAGGAATATCAAGAGAACTTGTAAACAGAATACAAAACATAAGAAAAGAACAAAACTTTGACGTTACCGATAACATAATAGTAGAAATACAACAATGTGAATTGCTATGCCAAGCAGTAGATACATTTAAAGAATATATTTGTAGCGAAACATTAACAAAAGAATTAAAATTTGTTGATGCGATAGAAAATCCTTTACAAACAATAGATGTAATCGAAGGCGAAGAATTAGCAATCAATATTAGAAAAGCATAAATATGCACTTGAATTTTATAGATTGGGGGCTGAAAGCATACGATGAAGCACTAAGAGAACAAGAAGAAATATTTAACAAAAAAGTAAATCAAAAGCTTCTTGCTCAAAAAGACATTTCACAAGACTTTATTGTATGCCAACACCCCCATGTTTATACGCTTGGCAAACATGGAAAAGCCTCAAATCTTTTAGCAAACGAGCAATTTCTTCAAAAAATCAACGCAACATTTCATCACATCAATCGCGGAGGAGATATAACCTATCATGGACCGGGACAAATCGTAGGATACCCAAGTTTAGACTTAGACTCCTTAGGATTAACGCTTAGAACCTACATAGAAACCATAGAAGAAAGTGTTATTAAATTGATGAAAGACTATTCAATAAACTGCGAAAGACTAAAAGGAGCAACAGGAGTTTGGATAGATGCACACACAAGTAAAGCAAGAAAGATTTGTGCGATAGGAGTTAAAGCATCAAGAGGAATAACCATGCATGGATTTGCTTTAAATGTTAATACCGATTTACAATACTTTAATTACATTAACCCTTGTGGCTTTACAGACAAAGGAGTAACCTCTTTACAAAAAGAATTAAACTCTTCAACACCTTTAGACATAGAGAAAATCCAAAAAGAATTGTATCAACATTTTTTTAACTTAATATAAAGTAATATGAAAAGACAAGAATTAGTAAACCTAATAAGAAGCAAAAAAAGTTTCTTATGCGTGGGGTTAGATAGTGATATAAACAAAATACCAAAACACCTTCTAACAAAAGAAGATCCTGTTTTTGAATTCAACAAAGCAATAATAGATGCTACACTTCCTTACACCGTAGCATACAAGCCAAATCTTGCTTTCTACGAATCAAGAGGCATAGAAGGGTTAGTTAGTTTAAAGAAAACAATGGACTATTTGCGTCAATTTAAAGATGAATGTTTTACAATAGCTGATGCGAAACGTGGAGATATTGGCAATACCTCTGAGCAATATGCAAAAGCCTTTCTTTCAGAAGAAGGAGATTTTAAATTCGATTCAATGACTATTGCTCCATATATGGGAGAAGACAGCGTAAAACCATTCACTGTTTATCCAGAAAAATGGGTTATACTTTTAGCTCTAACATCTAATAAGGGAGCAAACGATTTTCAATTCATAAAAGACGAAAACGGAAAACCATTGTTTGAAACAGTTTTAGCAAAATCACAACAATGGGCAAGCGAAGAAAACCTTATGTTTGTATGTGGAGCAACCCAAGCAGAAATGTTTACAAAAATAAGAGAAATAGCACCAAAACATTTTCTACTTGTACCAGGAGTAGGAGCACAAGGAGGATCTTTACAAGAGGTTTGTAAGTATGGACTTAACGATGATTGCGGATTATTAGTCAATTCTTCAAGAGGCATAATTTTTGCAGACACAAGTGAAAATTTTGCAGAAGTTGCCGCTCTTAAAGCAAAAGAATTGCAAGAAGAAATGGCATCTTATTTGAGATAAAACAAAAAACAAAACAATAAAACAATGAAAAAATTATTAATGATTTTAGTAATGCTTTTTAGCGTTACTGTTGCCTCTGCCCAAACAATAGATGAAGGGTTTGAAGGGACATTTCCACCTGAGGGTTGGTCGGTTTCTGGAAGTTGGGAGCAAAATACCAATTCTTTTGCAGGTTCTCATGCTGCATATGTAACAGATCAAGGTTCAACAGACAGCAGATTGACACTTCCTATCTATGAAGTGCAAACAGGAACAGTGCTTTCCTTTAAACATTCTTGTAGTTATGCTAGTTGGGCCGAATCAACAACTTTTACAATAGAAGTATCTCCTTCTTTAGGAGAAGATTCAATTTGGCAAGTTGTAGATACAATAAACTATCCTGGTTCAAACTATACTTGGGAAGATAGAATAGTAGAATTAGCGGAATATGCAGGAGAAGAACTCTATATTTCCTTTCGCGTAGTTAATAATGGCGGAGCAGGAACTTATATAGATAACGTTCATTTGACTACAATAACATGTCCTGTTGTAGAAAACTTAAATGTTTATTCAATTACAACAACTACAGCTGAACTTACATTTTCAGATATTATGTATTCTGGAACCTATATCGTAGAAGTAGAACAGCTAAATCCGACTTCGTCAGATTCAATACAAACCTTCATGACAAACGACACTACTTTTTCTATTACAGGCTTGGAAGCCTCATCTGCATACAAAGTAAGAGTTATGTCTGTTTGTGGAGAAGACGATTTAAGTGAATGGAGCGAAGAAATAACATTTGTAACAGCATGTACAGACTTAATAACCGAATTGCCATGGGAGTTTGATTTTGAAGGATTATCATACCTTACTTGTTGGACTCCATTACAAACCACAATATATAATGGAGTAGAATATCCTTCTTTATATAGTTCATCACTATCTGGCAACTCTCTTATGTTTAGATATGGTAATGGACTTGCAATAGCTCCATTGGTATCAGGAAATATAAATACACTAAGACTACAATTTGAAGCAGAAAAAAGTTACTATGGTTCAGCCACTCTAATGGTAGGACTTATAAGTGATGAAACAAACATTGAATCATTTATTCCAGTATCTACAATAGAACTTCAAGACGATGTAAGACTATTTATAGTAGATTTTGATGAGGTAGAACTAACTGAAAATGCAGATTATCGCATTGCATTCAAATATATTTGCAATAACGACAATAGTGCAACAGCAAACATTGACAATGTTGTAATAAGTACAATTCCATCTTGTCCTTCACCAGAAAAACAAAGTGTAACAGTATCAGCAAACGCAACAAATGCATTTGTTTCTTGGATAGACCTTGACCAAGAACACGAAGCGTGGATTGTTTACTATAAATCAGCCTCAGAAACCGACTGGAGTACGCAAAATGCAACAGAACAAAGTGCATTAATAGAAGGATTAGACCCACAAACAAGCTATTCATTATATGTAATGACTGATTGTGGAACAGAAGACAACACAGATAAAACACAAACCATTACATTTACAACACCACATCTATCAGCTCCAATGCCATTCTTTGAAGATTTTGATACAGATGATGTAGTATCTGATATACATTTTGTACATGAAACAGGAAACAATAGATGGATGGTAGGCGATTCAACAGGTTATTCACAAACCACACAAAATACAGAAGGTCGTTCATTGTATATTTCTAACGATAGTGCATCTTATAGCTATCAAAACAATAGTTCAACATATACATTTGCATACGTACAAGTAGAATTAAGCGATCCAGAATTAGAATACAACCTTTCATTTGATTATAAAGTGCCGGGAGGAGAAAATGGTTGGGATTATTTGTCAGTATATTTGATTGATGCAAATCAAGCCGTTAATTCCGATTTGTATTACAACTCTTCAATTCCAACACTTCTTTCAAAAAAATCTTATGTTGCAGATTGGACAAACTTTTCTTACACATTCCCTCATGAAATGATAGGAGAAACCAAGAAAATCGTCTTTATGTGGAGAAATGACTCAGCGGGAGGCTCAAATCCACCTGCTGCGGTTGATAATATCCATATTTTCGGAACAGATTGCATAACTCCACACACAATAAGCACAACAGAAATAACCTCAAACTCAGCAACACTAAATTGGGTTGGTACAGCAGACGAATATATCATCAAATACAAACTTGTCAATGACACAGTTGTAAATACAGTTACAGTATCTGACACAACTTATACTTTAACAGATTTAGCCCCTGCTGAAACTTATACTTTCACAATTCAATCTTCTTGCGGCGAAGACTTCTCTTCAATAACAGAAACACAAACATTCAGTACTCTTTGTGGACCTATAGAAGAAGTAGTATGGTTTGAAGACTTTGAAAGTGCACTTAGCAATCAAACAGTGGCAAATGACATTATGAGATGTTGGAATGTTTTAAGATCAGCAGCATTTTGGAATGGTAATTTCCCAAGAATCTATCACGAAGGATACGCTCCGGCTGCACATTCAGGCTCTGTAACAATAGAGTTCAAAGGATCAGAAAATCTTCTCGTACTTCCTGAATTTGCAGCAGATGTAAATACACTACAATTCTCATTCTATGCAAACACAACAGCAGCAACTGCCGAGTCAGCAGGATTTATGGAAATAGGTATAATGACAAATGTTGATGATTTAAACTCTTTCATAGTTTTAGACACAGTTGAGCCAGTTGGATTCCAAAGAAGTGGTTCTTATCCTGTATCTTTTGACTTCAACTCTTTGGAACAAACCGAAGGAAGAATAGCAATGAGATATACAAATATGACTAATCCTGGTGAAAGTTGGAATCTTGACGATTTTCAAGTAAATCCAATACCAGAATGTCCATCTCCTGAAAAATCAAGCGTAGTTGCATCAGATGTTACAGACACTCAGGCAACAATTTCTTGGACAGACAACGATCCTACACACAATGCTTGGTTAGTTTACTACAAACACTCTTCTGAATCAACATACACAGAAGTTGCCTCTACACAACAATCAATTACACTTACAAATTTAATTCCAGCATCAGTATATTCTGTTTATGTTAAGACAGATTGTCAAACAGAAGACAACTATGACCAAACAACAACTATGACTTTTAGCACAATAGCAACACCTATTACAGATTTCCCATATTATCAAAATTTTGAAGACTTGATTAACAACCCTGCTTTAATAGAATTTTCTTCTCAAAACACAAATAGATGGTCAATAGGTAATGCAGTAGGAGTAGTATCAGAAGAAGACGAAAATACTTCTGTTTCTTCATTATATGTTTCTAACAATAACGGAGCATCTTACGCTTATACAACAAACGTAACATCTCATTCATACGCAGTAATGTCTATTGCATTTGGAGAATCAGCAGAATATATATTAGAATTTGATTATCAAGTTTCAGGAGAACAAAGCTGGGGTACTGTTTATGACTATTTGAGAGTAGTTTTATGCGATGCAGATTATCAAATACCAACATCTGGCGAGCCAGCAGGACAAGTATTATTAAACAATGTAGCAAATGTAAATTCTTGGACACATTTTTCTACTTCATTATCTAATGTTGCTTCACAAACAAAACAACTTGTATTCTATTGGAAAAACGATGGAACATCAGGTACAGGAGTTCCTGCCGCAATAGATAATATTTCTATTGTAGGAGCAAACTGTGCAGCACCAACTGCATTTACTTGCACAAATACCTCACCAGAAGAAGTTACATTAACATGGAATGAAAATAGCCCTTCAACAAGTTGGACAATCTATTACAAAGAATCCTCCGATACAGTTTACTCTTCTGTTGAAGTAACTACAAATCCATATATCTTTACAGATCTTGAATCATCTACTCAATATACAATGTACATTGTTTCAAACTGTGAAAATGAGCAATCAGCCGCTTCAAATCTAATTACATTCTATACAGATTGTGAATCAATAGTAACAACTTATCCTTACTTTGAAGGATTTGAATCAAGCGAAGGTTCTTGTTGGCAAATACAAAACATAACAGGTTCAAACGATTGGTTCAATACAAATTCTTATAATGCAGGTTCAATAATCTATCCTACTGAGGGAGGAAAGATGATGTTCTATCCTTATAATGCAGAAAACTCAGGAAGATTAATTTCTCCTGTTTTCGATTTGAGCGAAGTAAATACACCATACTTGAAATTTAATTATTGGTTAGGAGAATACAACGGATTTTCAGAAACTCTAACAATTCAGTATCGTACAGAAGACGACACAACTTGGACAGATTTGATTTCTTACACCAGTGGAACAAACCAATGGTTGACAGACTCAGTTTATTTGAACACTATGTCTGAATCATATCAAATCTCTTTTGTTGGAGTAGGTAATAACGGTTGGGGAGTTGCCTTAGACGCAGTTACAGTCTATGATGCAGAAGGAGCAATCGTAACACCAGAGCCATGTGATGCACCAACTAACCTTGCAGCAAACAATATTACAGAAACAAGTGCAGAAATCACATGGAATGGCACAGCCTCAACATACGAAATCA
>CALDHX010000034.1 GCA_937901525.1 uncultured Bacteroidales bacterium | reverse complement strand
CCTCTGCTTGTAAGGCAGATGCTCTAAACCAACTGAGCTATACTCCCCTTGTTTGCGAGTGCAAAGATACAGCGGTTTTTTGAATCTGCCAAATTTTTCAAAGAAAAAATTTAATTTTTCTTTGTTTTATTTCTTTTTTTCAAAGAAAAAATTATCTTTTTCAAAGACTTTTTCCCCGTTTATATATGTGGAAATCAATTTGTTATTGAAAGTGTGATTTTCCAATGGACTCCACTTACATTTATAGTAAATATTTTCTTTTGAAATAGTGGTTTTTTGGTTTGAATCTATCAAAATGAAGTCTGCAAAGTAGTTTTCTCGTATAAATCCCCTATCTTTTATATCAAAAAGTATAGCAGGATTGTGAGACATCTTCTCTACTAATTTCTCTATTGTTAAAACACCTTGATTTACTAATTCTAACATCATTAAAAGAGAGTGTTGAATAGATGGAATGCCAGAAGGGGCTTGAAAATAGTGTTTTTGTTTTTCTTCTATCTTGTGTGGAGCGTGGTCTGTGGCAATTATGTCTATTTTGTCTTCATTTAATGCTTTTCTTAGTGCGTTGCGATCTTCAATTGTTTTTATAGAAGGATTACACTTTATAAGATTACCATATTTTTCAAAATCTTCTTCTGAAAACCAAAGGTGATTAGGAGATACCTCTGCTGTTATGTTTTTGTTTTCTATTTTTCCTGCACTCAAAAGTTCTAATTCTTCCTTTGTACTAATGTGTGCAATGTGCAGTTTTGTATTATGCTTTTTTGCTAACTCAATTGCAAAGGCAGTTGATTTAAAACAAGCCTCAGAAGTGCGGATTAGTGAATGTATATTAGCAGGAGTTTGTTTTCCTTCATACAAAGCCTTGTAGTGAGCAGTGTTTTCTTTTATTATTTTCTCATCTTCGCAATGTGCAGAAATAATTCTTTTTGATTTAGAGAAGATTTCTTCTAATATATTTTGATTATCAACAAGCATATTGCCAGTTGAAGAGCCAAGAAATAACTTTAATCCACAATAATCCTTAGAATTAATATTTTCAATTTCAGAGAAATTATTATTTGTCAATCCAAGAAATAAACCATAGTTGCAAAGCATTTTTTCTTTTGCTAATTGATGCTTTTCTTCTAAGGCTTGTTTACTTGTTGTAGTAGGATTTGTGTTAGGCATATCAAAAACTGTTGTTACTCCTCCTGCAACGGCTGCTATAGATTCAGAGTGCATATCAGCTTTTTCTGTCAAACCGGGCTCTCTAAAATGCACATGAGCATCAATTACGCCAGGTAATAATATTAATCCTTTACAATCAATATGATTAGTATTAAAAGGCAAATCGGATAGAGGAGATGCACTTATCTTCTCTATCCGATTTTCTTTTACTAATATATTGAGAATTTCTTTTTTGCCTTCATTTACAACTAAGGCATTCTCAAAATATTTATACATATTACTCTATTACTAATTCTGATTGAACTTCTGCTGCTATTGATTCATCTACTAATATTCTTCCACAATATTCACAAACGATTATCTTTTTGTGCATTCTAATATCCATTTGTCTTTGATGAGGAATCTTGTTAAAACAGCCTCCGCACGCATCTCTATCAACAGTTACAACAGCTAATCCATTTCTTGCGTTAGAACGAATTCTTTTAAACGCAGTAAGGTATCTTTCTTCTATAAGTTTTTCGTTGCTTTCTGCTTGTTCTAAAAGTACTTGTTCTTTTTCTTCTGTTTCTTTTATGATTTCGTCAAGCTCTGATTTCTTTTGTTCAAGGTCAGCAAGCTTTTCTTCATAAATTTCGTTGTATCTGTCTATTTCAGCTTTGTAACTTTCAATATGAGCGTTGAAATCTCTAATTTTTTTCTCACAAAGCTGTTTTTCTAACTCTTGAAATTCTATTTCTTTGGCTAATGACTCGTACTCTCTGTTGTTTCTAACATTATTTTGTTGGTCAGAATATTTGTTAATCAAAGCATCGCACTCTTGCATTTGTATTTTTCTCTCTGCAATTCCCTCTTTTGCTGTTTCGATTTCGGCTTTGATTTTACCGATTCTTGTCATCAAACCTTCTGTCTCGTCTTCAAGATCTTGAACCTCTAATGGTAATTCACCTCTTATGATTCTAATTTTATCAATTTGAGAACAAATTTGTTGTAATCTATAAAGAGCAATCAATCTGTTTTCAACTGCTAAGTCGGCTTCCTCACTTCTAAGAACGGTTTTTGGAGCTACTTCTTCTTTTACTTTCTTCGCCATTATGTTTTGTTTTAAATATTCTTTATATGATTGGCACTATTATCCAAAAATAAGGGTACAAAATTACAAAATTTTTCTAATAATAAAGAAAATAAGTATTCTTTTATGAAATTCTCGCTTTCAAAATGTCCAATGTCGGCAAGAAGAATGTGATTTTCGCAATCAAGAAATTGATGATACTTTATATCTCCTGTAAGAAAACAATCCACATTTTCTTTTAAAGCATCATCAACAAAATCCATTCCACTGCCTCCACAAAGCGCAACAGTCTTTATTTTATCTCTTTTCCCATTTACGTATCTTATATTATGGATATTTAAAATGCTTTTTACATTTTTCAAAAACTCTGTTGCATCAATTTCTTTTTCTAATTCTCCAATTGCACCCAAACCAAAATATCCCTCATCTATAATATCTTCTTTGTGTAATGGTCGAATGTTTTTTAGATTTAACTTTTGAGCAAGAATTGTGTTTACTCCCATAGAGGAAGCAGAATCTAAATTTGTATGAGAAGCATAAAGAGCGACATTATTCTCTATTGCCTTTAACAAAGCTGTAGTAACATTATCCCCTGAGGTGAATTTTCTTAGACTTTTGTACACTAATGGGTGATGCGACAAGACAAAATTGCAGTTATTTTTTATTGCATCTTCAATAACCTTGCAATTAATATCAAAACAAATGTAAATGCCTGTACAATCTGCTTCTTTATGCCCATAAAGTAAGCCTGCATTATCATAACTCTCTTGCCAAGATAGAGGAATCTTTGAATCAAGAAAATCTACAATATCAGAAATCTTTATTTTATTTGTGATCATTTTGTTTTTTTATAAGGAGGGTTAATTACATTAAAGCCTTTTGGAGGATTCATTGTGATTTTTATACTTTTTTGAGTAAAAGGGTGTCGGAATTTTATGGTGTTGAGACAAAGTTTTAAATAGTTATTTACAAATTCCTTTGCCCCGTAAGTTAAATCAGCAACAATAGGATTACCCTTTTGTGCAAAAGCCTTTCTACATTCTATGCTACTAAAACCAAGTCCTGAAACGCTAATTAAACTACAAGTAGTGTCAAAATAATTTAGTGCTTCAATAAAATTATAGCTAACCTTAATATTTTTTTCTTCTGACTCAAAAATAAAAGTTTCGTTTTTGTGTTTTAAAGGGTTTTGTAAAATAGCATAATAGTTTAGCTCTACCTCATTCCATTGTTCAGTCATTTTTAGTTGAGCGTGTTTTGAACGAGCAAAAATACACAAACCAGAGTCTTGATTGTCCATTGAATGAATCAAATATAAGCCTTGTTGATTTGGATACTTACGTCTGAGATAAGAAGAAGTTAAATCGAAAATAGATTTTCCTTTTCCATTTGTTTTTGAGGCATAATTTACCCCTGAACTTTTGTTTACAACTATAAAAAACTCATCTTCATACAAAACAGGGAAGTAACTACGTTCTTTTTTTATGTATTTGCCCCCTGAATATTTTTCATAGACAACGCTTTCTCCCTTTTTGAGAATAAATTCAGGGCTTTTTACTACGGCGTCCTTATAACTAACACAGCCGTACATTATCATTTTTTTTGCTTTGCTTATAGAGGTTTGACCAAACTCATTAAGCAATAACTTTAATAAAGAAATATCTTCCTTTGCGGTGATTCTCATCTTTTAAACCTTAATTAAGAAAAAATACAACGAAGCCTCAAAGAAAAGAAACTTCGTTGTATTCTAAGAATTGATAAAACTCAATTTATAATTAAATAAGTTCTGCTAATTTTTCTGCTAAATCGCAAACTCTGTTTGAGTATCCGTTTTCGTTATCGTACCAAGAAACAACTTTAACGAAGTTTCCGTCCATTACCATTGTTAATTTTGAATCGAAAATAGAAGAGTGAGGATTTCCAAGTATATCACAACTTACAATAGGATCTTCAACATATTGTAAGATTCCTTTCATTGGACCTTCTGCTGCTTCTTTTACAGCTGCATTTACTTCTTCTGCTGTAACATTCTTTTCAAGTTCTACTGTTAAATCAACAACTGAACCATCAGGAGTAGGAACTCTCATTGATAATCCGTGTAATTTTCCAGCTAATTCAGGAATAACTAAACCAACAGCTTTTGCTGCACCTGTTGAAGTAGGTATTATTGAACAAGCAGCAGCTCTTGCTCTTCTTAAATCTTTGTGAGGAAGGTCTAATATGTGTTGATCATTTGTATAAGAGTGAACAGTGTTCATTAAACCTCTCTTTATTCCGAATTTATCGTTCAATACCTTTGCAATAGGAGCTAAACAGTTTGTTGTACAAGAAGCATTTGAAACGCAAGTCATATCTTTTGTAAGTACGCTATCGTTTACGCCTAATACAACAGTAGCATCAACATCTTCTGCCTTATCTGCTGGAACTGTAAGTATAACTTTTTTAGCTCCTGCTTTGATATGCTTTGTCATTTTTTCTTTTGTTTTGAAGATACCTGTTGATTCTATCACTATGTCAATGCCTAATTCTCCCCAAGGTAATTGTTCAGGATCTCTTTCAGAGTAAACTCTAATTCTTTTGCCATTTACAACTAAATATTCTCCGTCTGCTTCAACTTCTCCGTCAAAACGTCCGTGTACAGAGTCATATTTCAATAAATAAGCTAAGGTTGAAGCATCTGTAAGGTCGTTTATTGCAACTACTTCAACGTTTGTTTTCTTTTGAATGTTTCTAAAAGAAACTCTTCCTATACGGCCAAAACCGTTTATCGCTACTTTAACCATAATTATATGATTTTAGAAATGTTATTTAATATAAAAAATTACTGCAAAGTTAAGACTTATTTCCTCATTAGGCAAAATAAATCGTACTTTTTTGCAAATTATTATTTTCCGAGAGTTATTTGCCTGAAAATCTGCTCTAAATTTCCACCTGATGCAATATGTTTTGTTTCATCATCTGCAACAAGTTTCCCGTTATTAATGATAAGTACTCTTGAACATACAGCTTCAACCTCTTGCATAATGTGCGTGGAAAGTAAAACAGTCTTTGTCTCACCTACTTTCTTAATTAATTCTCTTATCTCTACTAATTGATTTGGATCTAAGCCAGTTGTTGGCTCGTCAAGTATGAGAACTTTTGGATCATGAATCAATGCTTGTGCTATTCCTACTCTTTGCTTATAGCCTTTACTAAGCATTGAAATTTTCTTATTGACTTCTTTGCTGATGCCTGTGAGTTCAATTATTTCTTCAACTCTTTGTTTTCTGATTTTCTTATCAATCTTGTGAATGCCTGCAATAAACATTAGAAATTCTCTAACATACATATCGTAATACAAGGGATTTTGTTCGGGAAGATAGCCTATGTTTGCTCTAACTTGCATTGGATTGTCAAAAATATCGTATCCACAAACTTTTACCTCGCCTTCTGTAGGAGGAATAAAGCAAGTGAGAATTTTCATCATAGTTGATTTTCCTGCACCATTAGGTCCTAACAATCCAACAATCTGTCCTTGCTCTATTTCAATGTTTATATTATCAAGAGCCTTTTGTTCTCCATATACTTTCGTAAGATTCTTTATAGAAATTGACATAATCAAAACCGTTTTTCAAATTGCAAATTTACAAAATAAAACTTTCCTAAGATAGTTCTTTGTTGTATTTTTCTATTTTTTGCTTTCATTGTTCAATAAAATACTTTCACCATAAGTTAAGCCCGAATGCGTGCGATATTTTCAAACAAAAGATTTCCGACTGCAAATTTTAAGAATATAAGCCTTTAGATAAAAATCACAAAATCAAAGATTTAATGTTTTTAGGTCTTAAAAACGCAAAATTTTTCTTTGATTTAGCCGATTTTTTCACTGATTTTCGTGCAAATATTTCTTTGCTTTTTAGAATTATTTCTTTGAAAAAATTATTTTTTTCTTTGCTTTTTTCAGATTTTTCTTTGAATTATTTTTCCAAAGCCAAAAATCGCAAAAAAACACCCCAATTTTCGTCAATTTTTCGCAAAAAATTTCACAAAAATCCCAAAATGAAATTTCTGCAAAATAAAGATTTTTGTCTGTAAAACTTTGAAAGAGGAAATTAAGGGTTTGTATAAGATTTTGTTGTGCTTTAAGAAAAATGTTATACCTTTGTGTGCAAGTTATTAACCTTTGCAAAGGAAGATGAAAATGAATAAAATAAAGATTTTTAGTTTGATTGCAGTATTTACTTCGTTATT
>CALDHX010000033.1 GCA_937901525.1 uncultured Bacteroidales bacterium | reverse complement strand
ATATTTATTATTATATATATTATTATTGTCTCCATACTGTGGAGTGTCGACTCCATACTGTGGAGGGTTGTCTCCACGCTGTGGAGGGTTGACTCCATACTGTGGAATTTTAAAATCAAAGAAAATTTTCTTTTTTTCTTGAATAAAAATGTTTTTTTCTTTGAAAAATTTCAAAATTTCATAGACTTTTGAAACACTTATTCTAAGAATAACAGCTAATTTTTCTTTGCTTCCATAATAACCCTTAGGGAAACTTTTGATGTAGCTGACAAGCAAAATCTCCTCAGGCTTTAATTTTTTTCTAAGGCTAACTTCCAAACTTCTGATAACCTCTAAATCAACTATGAAATGTGGCATGAGTTCTCCTTTCTTAATTCGTCTTTTATTAATTCAATGTCTTTTTGTGTGTAAAATATCTTTTGTCTTTTTGAAACGGAAAACATATTCAGTTTTCTGCGAATGCGATAGAGAGTGGAATAAGAAATGTCCAATTCTCTTAATACTTCTGATGTTCTTTTCATGTCTTAAATATTTAATTGGTTTGTGGTGCAAAGATAGTTGTAAAAGTTTTAAAAATAACGATTTACAAAACTTTACTTAAACAAGAAGTTGAGAAAGAAAATAAGGCGTTTTGTTAAGAATTGTAAAATAAATATGAGAAAAAATTAGGTAGTATGGAATAAAAAGCAGTAATTTTGTAACCTCGTAAGGAAGTTTTTAAGGAAAAAAAAGAAAATTAATAAAGTTTTTGTTTTTAAGGAAGTGATTATCAGTTTGTTAAATTTAAGGAGGAGGTTATGTCAGAAGCAGAGGATAAGGTTAAAGAGAAGGATAAAGAAAGGATTGTGCCAAATGATATAGTTTGGCATGAGGCTTTGCTTAAAGAAGTGTGTGAGGAATGGCTTAAAAAATATTCTTCCAGTGATGTTGAGATTAATGTTGTTTCCGGGTTTTTTAAAGGTGAGATTAAGAAGTGTGATATTGGTTTTAAAGATGTGATTTCTGATGCTGATTTAATAAGAATTGGTTTTCTTCTTGGTTTGGATTATGATAAACAAAACATTGTTTTTAAGAAATATCGCAATTCTCAGGGGCGTAAGAAGCGGTTGAATAATAATCTCTGTCCAAAGAATAAGGAAAGTTTTTTAGGGAGTGATGAAAGAGTTGAGGAGTTGAGTGAAATTTTGCAGAGGAATGGTTGTGGATTTGTTGTAACTAATGTTTCAGAGGATAGGAAACGGAAGTTGAAGTCTTATATGCTTGAAATAGAAGTTAAGTTAGATGGTTTGAAGGCTGAATTGGAGAAGGGGAAGAAGGCGATTGAGCTTTATGAGCAGAGGATAGCCTCTTGTGAAAACGAAAAAAGGAGATGATTTTTTTTCATCTCCTTTTTCTTTGGCGGAAAGTGAGGGATTCGAACCCCCGGACCCGTGAAGATCAACGGTTTTCAAGACCGCCGCATTCGACCACTCTGCCAACTTTCCGTGTGCAAAGGTACGACTATTTTTTATTCTGCCAAATTTTTCTTAAACTTTTTTTGCTGTGATTAATCTGTCTTTTCCTCTAAGGTCTTTATAGACAGTGGTTTCATAGCCTTTATTTTTATAGATTAATTCTGTTTCTTTTGCTAAAAATTCGTTGATTTCTATGTAGAGAATGCCGTTTTTTCTTAGATTTCTCTCACAAAAGTCTAATATTTTTTTGTAAAATATCAATGGGTCTTCATCGCTTACAAAGAGTGCAAGGCTTGGTTCGTAGCAAAGGACGTTATTTTTCATTAATGCTTTTTCACTCTCTCTTACGTATGGGGGATTCGATACGATTATGTCGTAGTTTTGGTCTTTTGTTTCGTCTTCTAAGAGGTTTGTGTGTATTATGTTGATTGGAGTGGAGTTTAAGAGGGCGTTGTCTTGACTTGTCTTTATGGCTTCTTGGCTATATTCAAAGGAATAGATGTCGGCTTGTGGTAGGGCTTTTTTTAGTCCTATGCTTATGCAGCCACTGCCGGAGCATAAATCGGCTATTTTGAGCTTAGGCTTGTGTTTGTTTTCTTCTATTATGCGTTGTGTGATTTCTTCTGTCTCTACTCTTGGGATTAGGACGTGAGGAGTGATTTTTATTCTTACATCAAGGAAGTCTTGATAGCCTATTATTTGTTGAAGGGGTTTTTCTTTTTTGAGGTCTTTGATGGCAAAGTTGATTTTCAATAGTTCCGATTCGCTTACTCTTAGAGAGTTTTTCTCACTTAGAATTTTTGTTAAACTAAATCCTGTAAAGTGTTCTATTAGAGTGTGTATCATTGTACGAATTTCGTTGTTTTCGTATATGGTTTCTAATTCTTTGTAGGCAAAGTCTATAATATCTTTTACTTTGTTTGATGCTATTCTCATTTCTTTTTTTTAATTTTGTTGTGCAAATTTACAAATTTTAAATCTTTATGCAAGAAGATGAAAGATATATAAGACGTTGTTTTGAATTAGCTTTGTTAGGTAGGGGGAATGTCAGTCCTAATCCGAGAGTTGGAGCTGTTGTTGTTTATCAAGGTCAGATTATTGGAGAGGGTTATCATAGGAAATATGGACAGGCTCATGCAGAAGTGAATGCGATTGCTTCGGTTAAGGATAAGTCATTGTTGAAAGATAGTACGATTTATGTTAATTTGGAGCCTTGTTGTCATTGGGGTAAAACTCCACCTTGTGCTAATTTGATTGTGGAGAGTGGAATAAAAAGATGTGTGATAGCAAATAAAGACATTAATCCAAAGGTTTATGGTGGAGGAATTAAACTCTTGCAAGATAATGGAGTAGAGGTAGTCAGTGGAGTGTTGGAAAAGGAGGGGTATTTTCTTAATAGAAGGTTTTTTACTAATCAAAAGTTTCATCGTCCTTATGTGATTTTGAAGTATGCTCAAAGCTTAGATGGTTTTATTGCTCCAAAGTCAAAGCAAATGGGGAGTTGGATTAGTGGAGAGGCGATGAGAGTGTGGGTGCATAAGCAAAGGACTGAGGAAGATGCGATAATGGTGGGTTATAATACGGTTTTGTCGGATAATCCTCAACTTAATGCAAGGCATTTCTATGGTCGTAATCCTAAAAGAGTGGTTTATGATAGAGATTTGATGCTTGAGGGCTCTTATAATGTGTTTGATGGTAGTCAGCAGACTTTTATTCTCAATCATAAGAAGGAAGCTGTGGAGGGAAATAATGTCTTCTTAAAGATAGGCAAGCAAGGAAGTCTTGTTTCTCAAATGCTTGAAAGGCTTTATGAGCAAAAGGTTTGTTCGCTTGTGCTTGAAGGTGGAAGAGGTTTGATAGATATGTTTTTAAAGGAGGATTTATGGGACGAGGCAAATGTTATTGTGGGAGGAAAGATGTTTTATCAGGGTGTGAGGGCTCCTGAATTGACTTGTGGGTTTGTTAAACAAGAAAGGGTTGGTGAGGATATTTTGAATTTATATCTTAATCCAAAATATTTTTAATGAATTATTTTGTAATTTTGTAGAAAAAATTTTCAGAAGGTGCAGATAATAACATTGACAACAGATTGGGGATTATCAGATTATTATGTGGGTGTTGTTAAAGGAAGACTTTATTCAATGATACATGATGTTTTGGTGGTGGATATAACGCATGGCATTTGTGATTATGATATTGTAAAGACGGCTTTTATTGTAAAAAATGCTTGTTGTGAGTTTCCTGAGGGTAGTATTCATATTATAGATGTTAATAGTTACGAACAGGGTGAGACAAATTATTCTAAGGCTCGTCCTTATCTTGCTGTTAAACATAATAATCAGTTTTATATCTGTACTGATGACGGTATGCCTTCTGTTGTCTTTGGTAATGATCCGGTAGAGATTGTGGAAATTGATTTGTTTAATGAAACGGATTATTATACCTTTTCAGCCTTGGATTTGTTTCCAAAGGTTGCGAAAATGATTGCTGAAAATAATTCAATCGATAAGGTAGGCAGAAAGATAAATCAATTCTATAATCTTGTGCCTCAAACTCATTTCATCTTGACTGATAATAATACGGTTATTAAAACTCAGGTTATTTATGTGGATAATTATGGAAATCTTTTTTTGAATATAAAAGACATTGAGTTTAACGAGATTAGAAAGGATAGAAGTTTTGTTATCAGAATCGGAATAGGAAAAATTACTAAGATTTCTTCCTCTTATGCCGATGTTGCAATAGGTGAGCTTTTGCTTACTATTTCTTCTTCGGGTTATTTGCAGATTGCTTTAAGGGAAGGCAATTGCAGTGGTCTTATGTCTATTAAAAGAGGTGATACAATAACGATTACTTTTGATGAATAAAGCTTGCAATTTCTTTTATTGCTAATATACTTCTACATGTTTGGCAATCTATCAATGAAGAGTTGATTCCTAATACTTTTTTCTCTTTTACAGCTTTTAAATCCTTATAAGGAGAAGTGTTAATGAAGTCGTTTAAGTCTTCTTGTCTAACTATTATGTAATCAGGTTGATTGGAAAATAATTCTTCTTTACTATAAGACCAATTTGAAACCTTGTTTGCAATGTTTTTTCCTCCCGATAGTTCTATTATTTCATTGATGTAGGTGTTTTTTCCTGCGGTAAAATCGCCTGTTGCTCCATATCCTACTACGTAATATATGCTTGGTTTGTTAGAGGTGTTGTGATAGGTGGTTTTTATCTCGTTTAATTCTTCTTTCATATTGTTTATTAAAGAGTCGGCTATTTCTTCTTTTGAGAATATCTTTCCTAATATCTCTAAGGTGTTGAAAACGCCTTCTACATTACTTCTTTCTGGTAGGCAGATTATGTTTATACCTGCTTTCTCTATGCTTTCTACCATATCTTTTCTAACCATTGAGGAGGTGATGACGATTTGAGGTTGTAGAGATATGATTTGTTCAAGACTTGCATCGGTTATTCCTCCAAGAGAGGGAATTTCTAAGGCTTGTGGGGGATAATTACAAAATTTTGTCCTTCCTATTATTTTTTCTCCTACGCCTAAGTCAAATAAGATTTCGGTTATTCCGGGTGAGAGTGAGATAATAGTTTCTGGATTAAGTGTTAGTTTAACTTCTCTATTGTAATAGTCTGTAAATTCTATGATTTTTTCATTTTTTTCTTTACTTTTTTCTGTTTTTTCTTTGCTTTTTTCAGAAAATTCTTGACAAGAAAAAAGCATTCCTATCAGTAGTATTATTAAAGTATTCTTTTTCATAAATCTTAGTTTTGTTTGCAAAGATATGAATAAAAATATTATTTTTGCACTATGAGATATTTTTTACATTTGGCTTATAATGGGGCTTATTTCCATGGTTGGCAAATTCAAAATGGGCAAACGAGTGTGCAGGAGTCTTTGCAAGAGGCTTTGAGGCATATTTTAAAACAAGAAATTGAGCTTACGGGTTGTGGAAGGACGGATTCGGGTGTGCATTCAAGTGATTTTTATGCTCATTTTGACTATAAGGATTTGACCGATAGTGAGATTGAGGGTGTGGTGTTTCGTTTGAATAGGTTTTTTACTCATGAAATCTTGATTTATGGTTTGTATAGAATGAAAGAGAATGCTCATGCTCGTTTCGATGCTGTGAGTAGGACGTATAAGTATTATATTAGTGAGGAGAAACAGCCTTTTAATAATGATTTTGTGTATTATCACCCTTGGAAATTAGACATTGATAAAATGAATCAAGCTTGTGAGTTGTTGAAGGGTACACAGGATTTTACTTCTTTTAGCAAACTACATACGCAAGTAAACAATAATATATGCACAATTACATTTGCACAATGGGAAAGAAAGGATAATCAAATTGTTTTTACAATTACGGCTAATCGTTTTTTAAGGAATATGGTTAGGGCTATTGTTGGCACGATGCTTTTGGTTGGAAGGGGTAAGATAGGTCTTGAAGAGTTTGGGCAAATAATAGAAAATAAGGATAGGAATCAAGCAGGAGTGAGCGTTCCGGGTAAGGCTTTGTTTCTCTTTAAGGTGGAATATCCTGAGGAATTATACTCCTATGTTGATTAATTTATGTATTTTTGCAAAAAGTTTTGAATATTTTAATACATTTACGATGAAAAAAGTAGTTTTAGGCCTATTGGCTGTTTTAGCAGTTTGCTTTGTTTTAGAATCTTGTGCACACAAGACTTGTGATGCTTACAGTAGTGTAAATCATCAACCAAGAGAGATTTTAAGATAATAAAACAGGCTTACTCTATTATGAGAGAGATGGGGCAGTGGTCCGAATGCACAATTGTGTTAAGGATTTCTGCTCCTTTTATTTTTGTTTTAATATTATCACTCACCATACAATAGTCTATTCTCCAACCTTTGTTGTTGGCTCTTGCGTTAAAGCGATAGCTCCACCACGAATAAGCGTCTTTTTTCTCAGGGTTAATAAAACGAAAGCTGTCTATCCAACCGCTATTGATGAAGTTTTCCATCCATTCTCTTTCTTCGGGTAGGAATCCTGAGTTGTTTGCATTGCGAATAGGGTCGTGTATATCAATCGCTCTATGACAAATGTTGTAGTCTCCACAAAGAATTAGATTAGGTCTTTGATTTCTTAGGTTGTTTACATAGTTTTGAAAATCCTCCAACCATTTCATTTTAAAGTCTTGGCGTTCTTCTCCACTTGTTCCCGAAGGGTGATAGACGCTTACTATGGATAAATCTCCAAAATCACATCTTATAAATCTTCCTTCATTGTCATAGTCTTCTATTCCCATACCATAAATCACATTATCGGGCTTTTGTTTTGTAAGGATTGCAACTCCACTGTATCCTTTCTTCTTTGCTGATAGGCTATAACATTCATATCCTAAGGCGTTAAATTCAAAAACGGGTATTTGTTCGCTTTGTGCTTTGGTTTCTTGAATGCAAATCACATCTGGATTTTCTTCTTCTAACCATTGTGCAAATCCTTTGCCGACAGCTGCTCTTATGCCGTTTACGTTATATGATATTATTTTCATAAGTCTTTGTTTTAATTCTAATTTTCTTGCAAAAATAAAAAAATATCAATGAAAAGTATTTTTGTATCAAAAAAAATTAATAAGTTTGTAATCGGATATGCAATTGAAAAAACTATTAAATTTAATTAGAGGGATTGATTTAAATCCTTATTATAAGGCTTTTATGCTTTGGAGATTGAAAAACCTTACGGAATATCAATTTGTGATTATTCTTAGTTTGGTTGTTGGTCTTTTAAGTGGGCTTGCTTCTGTTGTTTTGAAGAATACTGTGCATTTTACTTATGAGTTGATTAGTGGATTCTCTTGGTTTTCTGCCGATAGGGGTAATGTTTTGTTTCTTATCTATCCTACAATTGGTATTATACTTACTGTTATGTTGATAAAGTACTTTATTAAGGACGATTTGTCGCATGGGGTAAGTAAGGTTATGTATTCTATTTCTCGAAAGAATGGAAGATTGAAGTTTCATCATTGTTGGTCTTCTGTAATCACCTCTTCTATCACAGTTGCCTTTGGAGGAAGTGTGGGATTGGAGGCTCCGATAGTTTTAACTTGTAGTGCAATTGGTTCAAACATTAGTAGGTTTTTCCGTATTAGTAGAAAACACGCTATAACTCTTCTTGCTTGTGGAGCAGCAGGTGCAATAGCTGGGGTTTTCAAAGCTCCTATTGCAGGAGTCTTGTTTGCCTTTGAGGTTTTGATGATAGATTTGACTCTAAGCGTTGCTACTCCTCTTTTACTCTCGGCTCTTAGTTCGGCTTTCATCTCTTATTTCTTCTTTGGTCAAGGGGTGCAGTTCTATTATAAGGTCGATACACTTTTTGAGCTTTCTAAAATTCCTGCTTTTGTTCTTTTGGGTATCATTTCGGCTTTTATGGCTCTTTATTTCCTTAGAATCAATCGTTGGGTGAGTAAAAAGTTTTCTAAATATAAACAATCAACTAAGATAATTGTTGGAGGCGTGGTTTTAGGTTTGCTTGTCTATATTTTTCCTCCTCTTTTTGGTGAAGGATATTCGGCTTTGACTGCTCTTTTGAATAATGATTCTGAGCTAATGTTTGAAAATAGTTTCTTTCACCCTTATGTGGATAATGAACTCACGTTTTTGATAGTTTTAGTTGCTATTGTGTTCTTTAAAGCCATAGCAACTGCTGTTACTTGTAGCTCAGGAGGAGTTGGAGGCACCTTTGCACCAAGTCTTTTCTTAGGAGGATTTGTGGGATTCTTTGTTGCAAGGGTGGTGAATCTCTCTGGACTAATCAATGTGGCTGAAAGTAATTTTGCCTTAGTGGGAATGGCAGCCGTTATGGCGGGTATAATGCACTCTCCTTTGACTGCTACTTTCCTTATTGCAGAAATCACAGGTGGATATGCTTTGTTTACGCCACTTTTGATTGCAACTACTATTGCATACCTTGTTGTAAAACCTCTAACTAAGTATTCTATTTATGCAGCTCCTCTTGCAGAAAAGGGAGATCTTTCTACTCACAATAAAGACAAAAATGCTTTGAATTATATAGACGTAAAAAAATTAATAGAAACTAATTTTGTCAATCTAAATCCAGATGCAAAGTTAAAAGACATAGTAGAGGCAGTTAAAATCTCTTCAAGAAGTATATTTCCCGTAGTAGATCAGGAGAATTATTTTAAAGGGGTGGTGGTTTTAGATTCTGTGCGTTCTATTTTGTTTGAAAGAGAGCAATATGATAAGATTTACATTAAGGATTATATGCAATATTCCGATAGTTTTATTGTAGATGTGAATGAATCAATGGAGAAGATTGTAGAGAAGTTTAAAATCTCTGATCGTTACACCTTAGTTGTGGTGGAAGATGGTAAATATTTAGGATTTATTTCAAGAGCTAATATATTTTCTGCATATCAAAAATATATAAGAGAATTTTCAAACGAATAAAAACATAAGAATAATATGAAAATAGCAGTAGTTGGAGCGACAGGACTTGTAGGTGGATTGATGTTAAAGGTACTTGAAGAAAGAGGTTTTGCAAAAGAGGAAATCTTTGTTGCAGCCTCAGAAAAGAGTGTAGGTAAAAAAATAAAATTTTCAGATAGAGAACTCACCGTTCAAAGCGTTGAGGAAGTAATAGAACAACAATGCGATTATGCAATCTTTTCTGCAGGGGGAGCAGCTTCAAAAAAATATGCACCTTTATTTGCTTCAAAAGGTACAGTGGTGATTGACAACTCCTCGGCTTGGAGAATGCAAGATGATGTGCCACTTGTAGTGCCGGAAATCAACCCTCATACAATAAAACCAGAAAGTAAGATAATAGCAAATCCGAATTGTTCAACCATACAAATGGTTTTGGCTCTAAGCCAACTTCATAAAACATACGGAATTAAAAGAATAGTAGTTTCGACCTATCAAAGCGTAACAGGAACAGGCGTAAAAGCAGTTAATCAATTAGATTCAGAAAGATATTCTAAGGAGTGCGAAAAGGCATATCCACATCAAATATTTGAAAACATACTTGTTCACGGAGGAGATTTTCTTTCAGATGGATATACTACCGAAGAAGAAAAGCTCGTTAAAGAAACGCGAAAGATATTTGAAGATTCCACAATAGCAATCACTGCAACCGTTGCACGAGTGCCAGTAAAAGGAGGACATAGTGAGTCGGTAAATGTGGAATTTAATAAACCTTTTGAAATAGAAGATGTTTATAAACTATTAGAAACAACAAAAGGCGTAGTAGTAGAGGATAATCCAAAGGAAAATCTTTATCCAATGCCACTAAAAGCAGAAGGTAAAGACGAAGTATTTGTAGGTAGAATAAGAAGAGATAATTCCATAGAAAACGGTCTTAACCTTTGGATTGTAGCCGATAACCTAAGAAAAGGAGCTGCCACTAATGCCGTTCAAATATTAGAATATTTGACAAAGAAGTAAAGAATTAATGAAGAAAAACATTTCAATCCTTACCCTATTGTTGATTTCTATCTTAGCAATAGGGCAAGATAGAAATTTAAACTCTTATTCTATTTTTACTCAAAGCGGTTGGGTTTTGCCAACTAACAATTACGTAAGAGGAGAGAATAACCTATATACTCCAATTTCACAAATCTATTCACTTTCCATAAGATATGAAAGACAAACCGATGGCTCACAGCCTTGGCATCAACTCTATGACTATCCAAGCTATGGATTAGGAATATATATTGCCGATTTCAATCTAAGAAATCAACTCGGCACTCCAATAGCTCTTTATGGATTTTTTAGCAGTTATGTAATAGAAAAACCAAAATGGAGTTTAAAAACAGAAGTATCGGTAGGTCTTACATTCAATTGGCAACATTTTTCACCCGAAACACCTTTAAATGACGCAATGGGTGGAGCAATGTCGTGTTATATTGATGCAGGAATGAGTGCGTATAGATTGATAGGAAAAAAACTTGAAATAGGAGCAGGATTATATTTTACACACTTTTCAAACGGAGCAATGAAAAAACCAAACAAAGGAATAAACGCCTTTGCACCAAAGTTTATATTAAAATATAAGCCATACGGAAATGTAGAATACAAAACAAGTCATTTGCCAAACTTTGAAAGCAAAATAGAAGACCTTACTTCAATCTTCATAGGCTCACACAATGTTCTCACAATCTTACCACGCAACCAAGTAGATAAACAATACAATAGTCATTCCTACATAGTCTTAGGCTTAGACAAGAGATATTTAAAAACTCTTACACCAAAACACTCCTTAGGCATAGGCGTAGGTTTAGGATATAATCAATATGTAGGCACAACCTATTATGTAGAAGATAGACAAATGGTAATAAGAAAAGCAAACCTAATGGAGAGGTTCAATTTGAGCGTATATTTGAGTTATGAATACAAAATACACAAATTAAACGTATTCATAGAGCCTTGTTACTATGTATATAAAAGCATATATGATAACAGTAAGAGTTTCTTTCAACGAATAGGCTTGCGTTATCAAATCACAAAAGATTGGTTTTGCTCTATTGGATTAAGAGCAGAGAATTTCAGCATAGCCCAATACATAGAATGGGGCATAGGGCTAAGAATGTAAAGAAAAAAACAAAGAAATAATTTCAAAAATCAAAGAAAAATTAAATTTTTTCTTTGCTTTATTTTATTTTTTCAAAGAAATATTTCTATATTTGCAATACATATTCAAAATATTATGCAAACTCTTAAAAGCATAACCTACCTCTGCAAGAACAATTTAAGCAAATAGAGATGTTTGCTTCATCTCTTGCTTTGAGCAAACATCGTTAAAATAAATCCAATCAAAGCAAAAGAGAGAAAAAAGTAAAATAATCAGAAACAAATCAATATGAAAAAATCAGTATTTATTTTAGTAGCAGTTTTAGTTTCTTCTTTTGTTGTGAAAGGACAAAACTCTAATCCACCAAATAATTATTTCCTTCCAGATTATATAGATGTAGATTTCTGTTCATCTGCTTTTAATTATTATAATGAAAATGAACACAATAGATTAACAAGAGGACATTTCCATTTTCTGGCTACGGGTATAGGGAATAGAATAGTTGATAGAGCACAGCCTTGCTATACAGATACATTATTAACAATTCAAGGCGTTGCAGTAGGAGTTAATTTAAAGATGGCATTAGCGGAAGATCTTTCAAATGATTATAGTTTAACATCTCAGCAAAAAAAACAATTAATTTGTCCTTTTGAAAATCAAGAATTGATAAATGCCCCAAAAGGAAAACTTAAAATAATGAATAATACTTTAGATAGAGAAATAGCATCGGTAGATATAGATACTAATTTTATATTAACATGTAGTCCAAATTACTCTTATATAGAATTTTATTTTGATAATCCTATAAATATGAATGGATTGTTCTATATTGTTGAAGATGTAACAATTACTTCTACACGTTTAAATAGAGTATTGTTTGTAAAAGATTGTGCAGTCTACGACCCATCTTTGATAAGGACAGCAGAAGATACAGCAGCCACACCTTGGATGCTATGGGATCAACATCCATTCCGTGATTCAGAACGTTTTGGTTTTGGTTATAACTATTGGGATCTTTGGGGAAGTGAACCGGGAAATGCATCCGCTCCTATTCCAAACACCTGTCAAATGTATTTCTTCCCAATCTTTGCAGAAACAGACTCTACTTTGGGAGATGGCATAAATTTTGATACAAACGACTCAACAGATATGTCGCTTTACAATGCTACGGTTGATAGATATTCTAACGTTTACCCAAATCCTGCAAAGGATATTGTAACAGTGCAATCATCTTTCAAGGTAAGAGAAATAGAAATACATAATGCCTTAGGACAAGTTGTGCTAAGGAAAGAAGGCAGTCAAAACATTGAAACAATAG
>CALDHX010000032.1 GCA_937901525.1 uncultured Bacteroidales bacterium | reverse complement strand
TTCAATACAAGACTCAGCAAAAGCAAATAGAAGTGCTCTTCACTGTTGGTATAATGTAAATGGAGGATATTCTTCTTATTATTGGTCATCACTTTCATCAGGAAGTGGATTAGATGGTTCAAAAGCTTTGTATTTCTATGGTACAACATCTACATCATCTTATGATTTCTCTGATTGGTTTATAAGTCCAATATTTGAATTAGCAGGAAATGAACGTTTGAATTTCCAATTTAAATATAGTTCAGCAACAAATGCTCCTGTTTTAGATGTATATGCTCTTGATGTAACTGAAACAGATTATACTTCAATGGCAGATACTGCAAACTTTACATTACTTGGAACAATAGATTTCTCTTCAAGACCTACTACAGAATATAATACGGCAGAAGTTTTGTTGAACGAATACTCAGGAAATACACGTTTAGCATTTGCGGTTAGACAAAAATCATCTACATTCTATATTGATAACTTTGAAATTAGTGAAATACCAGATTGTGGAGATGTATATGGATTAAGTGTTGCCCCTGGTGATCATTCTGCATACGTAAGTTATGATACAGGAAACATAGGAGAAGATGGAGTTACAGTAGCATACGCAGAATATGCAGAAGGAGACGAATTTGATCCTGAAAGTGCAGAAACCGTAACTATAACATCAGAAGACACACTACCATTCCAAATAACAGATTTGACAGAAGGAACAACATATATCTTTGCTGCGCAACAAGCTTGTGGCGGAGAGTGGTCAGAACCTGTTACTGCAACTATTCCTATAATTTACACTCTTCCTGTATCATTTGATTTTGATACTCCAGAAACATCAGCTGTTATTCAATCTACATCAACTAATGCAAACCTATGGACAATAGGAACAGCAACAAACAATACCGTTGATGAATATGGTACTCCAACAGATGGTGGTGCTATGTATGTTTCAAATGATAATGGAGCAACAGTAAACTATACTACTTCTCCTATTTCAACAGCATACGCTTCAATACCTATTAATATTGAACCAACAGGAGAAATACATATTTCATTTGATTGGAAGTGTGATGGAGAATATTCTTCTGCTACTACCACTTCTCCTTATGATTATATGCAAGTGGCATTAGTTCCTTTGGGACAAGATTTCGCTTCTGTTTCACCTCTTACAGCAAAATTATTTGCTCATCCTAATTGGCAATCATTCAGCGCTATTATTCCTGCAGGAGGAATGGAAGGTATTTACAACTTAATGTTCAAATGGTATAATGACTCAGGTAGTACAGATGGTATCCCAGGTGTTGTTGATAACATAGTAATTGCAGCAATTTCTTGTACTTCTACTTCATTAGAAACAAGTGCGTCATTTACAGAAACAGAAGAAAGTGAAACAGGTGGTGCATTACTTGTTGAATTGACAGATGAAGTAAACACAGATGTTACATACGTTTTGCGTTACAAAGAAAGTGCTTCTACTGAATGGCTTGAAATCACAGACCTTACAATAGATGATTTCCCTTATACAGTAATGGAAGCAAGCTTCCAAACACTTTATAACATTCAAGTAGGTGTTGTTTGTGCTGATGGAGATGAGCCTGCATTTGCAGATCAAATAAATATTACTACTCCTTGTCAAGCATTACCAACTCCTTGGACTGAAAACTTTGATGTAAATCCATATACAGAACCTTCTTGTTGGAACCGTTACAAAGGATTGATACCAGCAAGCGGACAAGTAAATACTTCTGACCTTACTACTTCTACATCTTGGTCATATAATGCCTCTTCTACAGTAGGAGGACAAACTTCTACTATGATGAGAATAAATCTTTGGAGTACAACTTATAAAGATTGGTTTGTAACTCCAAGTATTAACTTGGCTGATGATGGTGTTGCAAAACAACTTGCTTTTGATGTTGGTTTAAGATTATATGGTTCAGATGCACCACCAGCTTCTGCACCAGATGATAGATTTATCGTTATGGTATCTCTTGATAATGGTACTTCTTGGAATATAGCAAATGGTCTTGTATTTGCTGACGGAGATGATGATACAGAACACAACTTCTCTGACCTAACAAACCAAATGACACGTTATGTTTATGCTATTACAGATGAAAATGGAGATCCAATAGTAGGAACTGTTCGATTTGCGTTCTACGGAGAAAGTACAGTATCTAATGGAGACAACTACTTATGTGTAGATAACATAGCAGTTGAAGATATAGTTGCATGTCCCGCACCTTATAATATTGCAGTACCTGAGGCAACTATTACTTCAACAACTGCAACTGCAACATTTGGTTATTATGGTCCTGCAACAAGTTGGGAATATGTAGTAGTAGAAGGAGAAGATGCAGACCCTGCTTCAGGAAGTTCAGAAGAGGTTACTACAACAGACCCAATTGAATTAACAGACTTAAATCCTGAAACAACATATACATTTGCTGTAAGAGCAATTTGTGAAGATGGAGAATCTGAATGGGCAACAGCAACATTCACAACACTTGTGGGAACAGAACTTGTTCCTTACGAAACAACATTTGATGACGGAGTTTGGAGCGAAACAAGTGCTGCAAACACAGCAAATGTTTGGGTTGTAGGAGAAGCAACAGGTAATGAAGCACCTGCAGCATACGTTTCAAATGACGGAGAATCTTATGCAGCAACATTATCTTCTTCACAAACAATTTCTCACCTATGGAAAGACTTTGATTTCGGTGAAACTGAAGACGAATTTGAACTTACATTTGATTGGAAAGTAACAGGTCGTCAAGAAGGAAATAGTGTTTACGGAGGTATAGCAGCATATTTAGTAGATGTAGCTCCTCTTGCAACAGGTTTATTAAACTCTGCTGATATGATAGCAGTAGTAACAGGTTCTGATGAATGGCAAACAGAAAGAGTATTCCTTGGAAATGTTACAGGAGAAAAACGTTTGGTATTCACAGCACTTGGTTATACAACAGATGCAGAATTAGCAATACCTGCTGCAATTGATAATGTTTCAATTTCAGTATCATCTTGTCCTCAAGTTCAAGACGTAACTGCTGAAAATATAACAACATCTACAATAGACGTTGCTTGGACAGAAACAGGAGCAGATAGTTATACTATTACTTATAGAGCAGATGGTTCAGAAGAAGAATTAACAGAAACAGTAACTTCTTCTCCATTCACACTTGAAGAACTTACATCTGCAACAAGATACATAATTACAGTAACTGCAGTTTGTGGCTCAGACGAAGCAGTTGCATCTAATGCAATAGCAGCAACAACACTTCAAGAACCTGTTGAATTACCTTATACTTGTGACTTTGAAGAAGCAGGCGATAATGGTTGGTTATTAAGAAACTCTACTTGTACAAATAAATGGTATGTTGGAACAAGAACAGGTGGAACAAGTGGAGAACTATTTATTTCATCTAACGGAGGAACATCAGCAACCTATTCTGCATCCTCTTCAGTTGTAGTAGCAGAAAAACTATTCCAATTAGGAGCAACAGACTCGATAAGAATCAGTTTTGATGTAACAGTTACTGGAGAATCTTGCTGTGACTATTTGAAAGTATTCTTTGTTGACCCTACTGTTGCAATTGACCCTACAACAAATAGTAGTGCTTCTTATGCTTCAGCTTCTTATTCAACAGGAACAATAGGTGAAGCAAAAATCAATCAACAAAGTGGAACAGTTCATAAAGTTATAACAATAGAAAATCTTGCCTTAAACGGAGTGCAAAAACTTGTATTCTTGTGGAGAAATGACGGAAGTGTTCAAAATAATCCACCTGCAATAATTGACAACGTTATGGTTGAAGGAGTAGGAGAAGAAGCGACATGTATAAGACCTCTTGCAAGTTCAGTAGTTGCATCAAATATATTAACAACTTCTGCAACAATTTCTTGGACAGACAATGATGAATCACACTCTGCATGGAATGTATATTACAAAGCAGCAGGCGAAGAAGAATATACTATGGTTTCAGCAAGTGAAACATCTGTTGAATTAACAGACCTTTCAGCCTCAACAACATATTCTGTTTATGTAACAACAGATTGTGGAGGAGAAGAATCTACTCCAACAGCAACTATTTCATTCGCTACACTTTGTGATGTTATTACAGAATATCCTTATGTACAAGACTTTGAATCAGGCGCAAATTGCTGGTCGGTAGAGTCTATTCAAGGAGAGTCTGATTACTTTGATAACATATGGACTGTAATAGATGAAGATGAATTAGGTGTTATTCCATTTATTTCAGGAAATGCAATTTGGCATACTTATGAAGAAGGTATATCAGGAGGATTGATTACTCCAATGTTCGACCTTACTTCATTAACAAATCCTTACGTTAAATTTGATTATGCAAGACTATCTTATCTTAGTGTTGTTGAAGGTTTAACTGTTCATTACAAAGCGAGTGCAGACGAAGCTTGGACACTATTAGCTACAATGAACGGAACACCTGATGAATGGGTATTAGATTCTATTGCATTGCCTAACCCAAGTGAAACATATCAAATAGCATTTGTATCAGCAGGTGTTGACGGATACGGAGTTCTCGTTGATAACTTTACAGTTTACGATGCAGAAGAAGGAGAAGGCGGAGAAGATCCTGAACCAGAACCATGTGATGCACCAACAGCTCTTGCAGCAAGCAATATCACACAAACAAGTGCAGAAATAACATGGAACGGAACAGCATCAACATACGAATTTAAATTAAATGGTGGTGCAACAGAAACACTTACAACAACAAGTAAGTCATTAACAGGCTTAACAGCAAACACAGCTTACACAGTTGAAGTAAGAGCCGTATGCGAAGACACAGAATCAGAATGGGTATCAGCAACATTCTCAACACTACAAGAAAGTGGCGAAGAAATAGTAGCACCAGTAGTAGCGACATCAGCAGCCACAGCAATCACACACGAAAGTGCAACACTAAACGGAACAATCACCGTAGGTAGCGAAGCAATCACAGCACAAGGATTTAAATACAAAACACAAAGTGCATCAACATGGACAACCGTATCAGCAACAGGCACAACAATTTCAGCAGTAGTGAACGGATTGACCGCACAAACAACATACGTATTCAAAGCCTTTGCAACCACAGCAAGTGGCACAGTAGAAGGAAGCGAAATGACCTTTACAACAAGTGCAGCACCGATAGTAGCCCCAGTAGTAGCGACAACAGCAGCCACAGGCGTAGATCACCAAAGTGCAATCTTGAACGGAACAATCACAGCAGGCAGTGAAACAATCACAGCCCAAGGATTCAAGTACAAAGCACAAAGTGCATCAACATGGAGCGAAGTATCAGCGACAGGCACAACAATCTCAGCAGTAGTAAACGGCCTAACAGCAGAAACAGCTTACGTATTCAAAGCCTATGCAACCACAGCAAGCGGCACAGTAGAAGGAAACGAAATGACATTCACAACAAGCGCAGCCCCAGTTGTAGTAGTATTAGGAGAAGTAACAACAACGCCAGCAACTAACGTAGGAAACACAAGTGCAACCTTGAACGGAGCCTTAGTAAGCGCAGGCGAATCAG
>CALDHX010000031.1 GCA_937901525.1 uncultured Bacteroidales bacterium | reverse complement strand
AGCCACTCTATTACAGAGTGGCTTTTTTTTCTTTACTTTTTTGAATTTTTTCTTTACTTTTTTCGATTTTTTCTTTGCTTTTTTACTTTTTTTCTTTGATTTATTTTTTACTTCTTTTAGGAAGAAATTCTAATTCAAAAAAGTGATTAAAAAAAACGTTAAAATATTTTGTAAAAAATAATAAAAATATTAATTTTGACCCCTAATTTTTTTTAGTATTAACCAATGGAAGTAAAAATGAAAAAGTTATTATCATTTGTAATGGCGATTATATTCGCTATGCAATTGTCTGCCCAGACAACAATTATTGTCGGCGACACAACCTCAACAACAACATCGACTAATATACCGATGTATTGTTATTATCAAAACAGTTATTCTCAGTCTATTTATCCTGCTGCTAATTTAGAGCCAGGACAAATTACGAGTATAAGTTATTATCACACATATACTCCTTATAATAATGGTATTATAAAGATTTATATGAAAGAAGTAACAGATGCAACTCTTACAAATTATTTGCCAGGGACTGATTTTGTTCAAGTTTATGAGGGTCCTATAAATCTTGTTAACGGAGTCGTAACCTACCTTTTTACTGCCCCTTTTGAATATACAGGGGAAGGTAATTTGCTTGTTGCAGTTATAAGAGATGGAACAGCTTATGAAAATAATCATACTTTCAAGACAGCACAAGGAATAGGCAGTTCTGTTTATCAGAAATCGGATACTCAAGAATATAATATTAATACCCCTCCATCTCCTGACGCAACAGCATCTAGCGTTCCTGTAACAAAGTTTGATATGATTCCAATCGGAGCAGAGTTTTGTTATCCTCCTGTAAACATTTCTGTTACTAATCAAACAACAGATGGTGCAACAATTTCTTGGGAGGCTTCAGATGAAAGTGCTACAACATTTGGATTAGCATATAAATCAGCTACAGATGAAGAATGGACAGTTGCAGATGAAAATATAACAGACTTAACTTATACTTTATCAGGTCTTGAATCGCTTGTTGAGTATGAGGTGAAAGTTTATACTGTATGTAGCGAATCCAATTCAACTGAAATATCAACAGTATTTACAACACTTCCAAGCGAAGATAATTTCATTACTCTACCTTTTGAAGAAGGCTTTGATGATTTAGACAACCTTACTTTATGGACAATAACAAATCCTCATACAAATAAATGGTATGTTGGACCTCTTGGTCAAAACACTACAAATGCAGAAGCAGGAAATGGATTATATATAAGTAACGATGAAGGAGTTTCAAATGCTTATACAAACGATGCAACCTCTGTTGCTCACGCATCTGTTCTTATAAATATAGAAGAAAATACTTTCTATGGAATATCTTTTGATTACAAATCAGTAGGAGAAGAAACTTGTTGTGATTATGTGGGAGTTCGTTTGGTTCCTTTTGGTCAAGATTTAGGAACATCTAACACCCTTTCTCACATGATAGATAGATCACCTTACGGAACAAACAACGAATGGCAAAGAGTTAATATAGAAGTACCTACCTCTACTACACCGGGTGCTTATAATTTAGTATTTTCTTGGAGAAATGATAGTGGCGCTGGAGAAAATCCACCTGCAGCAATAGATAATGTTTCTATTTACACTATGCCTTGCTCATCTACTGCAATAAATTCTTCATTAGAATTTGTAGATACAGAAGATGGTCCTTCTATTTCAGTTGCTTTGACAGATGCAATGAATACAGAAGGAACTTATACTTTGAGATATAAAGCCGCTGCAAGTGAAACTTGGACAGAAGTAGAAGGTTTGACAATAGATGATTTCCCATTCTCTATTTCAGAAGGAGTAACTTATCAAACAACTTACAATGTTCAAGTTGGAATTATATGTGAAGGTTTAGAAGAAGTTTCTTATGCAGACCAAATGAATATTACAACTCCTTGTGGAGCGTTGGAAACTCCTTGGACAGAAACTTTTGATGCAAACCCATTCGCAAGCGACATCACTTGTTGGAATAGATATACAGGACAAATACCTGCAAGCGGACAAATAGCAACAACTTCTTTAAATATTTCATCATCGAATTGGAATCATACTACTTCTATTTCTATTGGAGGACAATCATATGTGGCAATGTATTGTAATCCTTATTCAACAGGTCAATACTATTGGCTTGTTACTCCTTCTATTGATTTAGGAGAAGGAGATGTAGCAAAACAACTTGCATTTAATGTTGGATTAAGAGAATGGAATAATGATACACCACCAGCTGCTGCACCAGATGATAAATTTATTGCAATGGTTTCTCTTGACAATGGCGAAACTTGGGATATAGCAAATGGTTTAGTATTCTTTGATGGAGATGAAAATACAAATTTAAACTTTTCTTCTTTAACCAATCAAATGGTAAGATATTCTTATCCTCTTATAAACGAAGATGGAGAACCATTAGCAGGAGCAGTGCGTTTTGCATTTTATGCTGAAAGTACAATAAGTAATGGAGATAATAGATTATGTGTTGATGATATAGCAGTAGAAGATATGGTTGATTGTCCAGCTCCTTCTGTTGCAACAGTGGCTGAAACATCTGTAACTGCAACATCAGCTACAGCATCGTTCACTTATTATGGACCTTCAACAGCTTGGGAATATGTTGTAGTAGAAGGTGAAGGCGAAGAAGCTGATCCTGATTCAGGAAGTGCAGAAGAAATTACTACAACAGACCCAATTGAATTAACAGACTTAACACCTGCAACAACATATACATTTGCAGTAAGAGCAATTTGTGAAGATGGAGAATCAACTTGGACAACAGCAACATTTACTACACTTGATGAAGCAGAACTTGTTCCTTACGAAACAACATTTGATGAAGGAATGTGGTTTGTAAATGCAGGTTCAACCTCACCTAATGCTTGGGTTGTAGGAGAAGGAACAGGAAATGAAGCACCTGCAGCTTATATTTCAAACGATGGTTCAGCTTATGCAGCATCAACAACTACTTCTGCAACTATTTCTCACCTTTGGAAAGATTTTGACTTTGGTCAAACAGAAGAAAACTTTGAACTTACATTTGATTGGAAAGTAACAGGTCATCAAGTAGGCACAGATGTTTCAGGAGGTGTGGCAGCATATCTTGTAGATCGTCAACCTCTTCCTGCAAGTGGACTATTAAATTCTGATAACATAGTTGCTATTTTAGTAGGTTCAGACCAATGGCAAACAGAAAGAATATTCCTTGGAAATGTTACAGGAGAAAAACGTTTAGTGTTTACAGCTCTTGGCTATATCAACCAAGAAGAATTAGTTGCTCCTGCTGCTATTGACAACGTTTCATTATCTATATCAGCTTGTGCACAAGTTCAAGAAATAGATCTTGTAAATCCAACAACTACAACACTTGATGTAACTTGGACATTAACAGAAGCAGATAGTTATACAATTTCTTATAGAGCAGCAGGCTCAGAAGAAATCCTAACAGAAACAGCAACAGAATCTCCATTTACACTTACAGATCTTGAACCAGAAACACAATACTATGTATCAGTAACAGCAGTATGTGGATCAAATGAAGCAATTCCTTCTCCAACGGTTGTAGCTTATACACTTCAAGATGCAGTTGAAATACCTTATACTTGCGACTTTGAAGAAGAAAATCATGGTTGGATATTAAAGAATGCTTCTTTTGCAAACCAATGGCATGTAGGTACACCTTCAAATGCAACTAATGGTTCATTATTTATTTCTGACAATGGAATATCAGCAAATTACAATACAGACGCATTGTCATGTGTAGTAGCAGAAAAATTATTCCAATTAGGAGCAACAGATTCTATAAGAATTAGTTTTGACTTAACAATTCAAGGAGAGTTTGAAGACTATTTCGGTTGGTTATATTATGCTTACGACTATTTGAAAGTATTCTTTGTTGATCCTGAAACACTTATAGAACCAACTTCAAGCATTAATTCAGGTTATCCTTATTATGAAGACGGAACAGGTGTTTTGGTAGGTTATAACTCAGAAGTACATTCTTTAGCTATGTTAACCGGAACACAAAATATATCTGTAACAATAGAAAATACTCCAAATGCCTTAAAGAAACTTGTCTTTATGTGGGTAAATGATGCTACAAGCGGAAATCAACCACCAGCAATAATAGATAATGTAATTGTAGAGCCAGTTGGAATAGAAACTTCTTGTGCAAGACCAGTTGCTAATTCAGTTGTTGCATCAAATGAAACAACAACATCTGCAACTATTTCTTGGACAGACAACGATGAATCACACACAGCTTGGAACGTTTACTATAAGACAACTGCCGAAGAGGAATGGACAGTAGTGCAAGCAACAGAACAAACAATAGACTTAACAAACCTTAATCCTTCTACAGCATATCTTGTTAAAGTAACAACAGACTGTGGAGATGAAGAATCTAACCCAACAGCAACAATTACATTCTATACACTTTGTGATGTTGTTGCAAATTTCCCATACATGGAAAGTTTTGAGGGTGGTTTAGGTTGCTGGACAACAACAGCACTATCAGGAGATGACGTTTGGGTTACTGTAGAAGGAATGTACACATTCGATATGGATTATTATGCAGAAGTAACATTAACTCCTGTTGATGGTAATTCAATGATGTATCATACTTATGATGTGGGCTCATCGGCTATATTGGAATCGCCAATTTTCGATTTGACTTCATTGAGTAATCCTTATCTCAAATTTAATTTTGCAATAGGTGATTATATGTTTACATCAGAAACACTTACTGTTAAATATAGAACAGATCAAACTGAAGCATGGACAACATTAGCAACATATTCTACGCCTGTAAGTGAATGGGTACTTGACTCTGTTGCATTACCTAACCCAACATCAACATACCAAGTTGCATTTGAAACAATAGGAGTTGATGGATACGGAATAGGACTTGATGCTATCTCAGTTTACGATGCAGAAGAAGGACAAGGCGGAACAGACCCTGAAGAACCTCAGCCATGCGATGCACCAACAGCCCTTTCTGCAAGCAACATAACACAAACCTCAGCAGAAATCA
>CALDHX010000030.1 GCA_937901525.1 uncultured Bacteroidales bacterium | reverse complement strand
TTTTTTTTATCCAAAAATTTGGTGGATTAAAATTTTGTTGTAATTTTGCGGTGCACTATTACAGTAATACACTAAAAAGAAAAATTATGATAGAAATTAAGAATCTTTGCTTTGGATATAAGAAAAGCAAAAATGTTTTAGAGAATGTAAATCTCAATTTAAAGAAAGGCCGTATTTATGGCTTACTTGGAAAAAACGGAATAGGAAAAAGCACTCTTTTAAAGTTAATTGGTGGATTGCAATTCCCAGATTCAGGAGAGATAAAGGTAGGAGAGTTTACCCCAACCGAGAGAAAAGTAGCTTTTCTCGCAGATATGTTTTTCATTTCAGAAGAGTTGTATGATTCACACCTAACAATAGAAAAATATGTCAAAATAAACTCAGTATTTTATCCAAACTTCTCACAACAAGACTTTGAATCCTATTTAAAAGACTTTGAAATAGAAGACACAAAACAATACTTACACAATCTATCCTACGGAACAAAGAAAAAAGTCTTCATTTCCTTTGGATTGGCTTGCCATTGTAAACTGCTATTATTTGACGAGCCGACAAACGGACTTGATATTCCTTCAAAGAGTCAGTTTAGAAAAGTAATATTGCGTGCAATGACCGACGAGACTTGCGTAATCATTTCAACACATCAAGTAAGAGATTTACACAATCTTATAGACACTGTCTTAATTCTTGATGAGAAAAACGTATTGCTAAATGCCACAAGTGAAGAAGTTTGCAATAAATTATTCTTTGGCATAAGCGACACTACGCAATCAACAGAAGAAATGCTATATAGCGAAGACGATGTAAGAGGACTTAAATTCGTAAAAGAGAATACAGAAAACGAAGAAAGCGAGCTTGATATAGAAATGCTCTTTAACGCAGCCCTTTCAAATAAAGCAAAATTCAAAGAATTATTTTCATAAGTAATACCACCAAAACCTTACAACAATGGAAATAAGTATAATAAGAATTAAGCATATTTTGAAAAAGATTTGGCAAGAAGAAAGAATGTATTTCTTACTCCTTTTCTTGATAACTTTTTTCGCAACAATAATGTGTGCAAGCAATCAATTATTAAGCATAATAGGCATAAGTGTTTTAAAATTGACTATTTACGCAGTTATATCCGTTATAGCATTTAAGTTATATAAAGATAAAAACACAAGAATACACACAATAAACCTACCAGCCTCCAATTTAGAAAAATATATCTCAATATTTATCATTAACTTTCTTGGAGTAATTCTTACAATATACGGAGCTTTTCTTTTAGGATATTATTTAAGCCTGCAAATCTTTCCAAATCAAATAGGCTTTCCTGAAAATATAGAGTATCAATTTAGCATAACAAGTATTATTTCAATGCTTAGCATATCTGCAATTATGTTTTATGGCTCTTTGTTTTTCAAAAAAAATAGCCTTGGCTTGACTTGTTTTGCTATTATTGTCTATAGTATGATTGGTACTTGGATTGTAGGTCTTATAGCAGGGGAAATAGATTACAACTACAACTATTATTTTGATGTTACTTTTAACTCAATCATTACAATAGGCTTTCTTGTGCTTACATATTTAAGATTAAAGGAGGAAAGGGCGTAAAATTATGATAAAACAACAAACACCAATCTTTTATCAGCTTGCCAATAAGCTATGTGATGAAATACTTGCAGGCAAATACCAAGCCGACAATCGCATTCCTTCAAGTAGAGAATTAGCCGTGCACTTTGAAGTCAATCCTAACACGGTTGTGAAAAGTTTTGAGGTGCTTTCTAATTATGAAATCATATATGAAAAAAGGGGAATGGGTTATTTTGTTTCTCCTTTGGCGGTTGAAAAAATATTAGAGCAAAGAAGAAAACAGTTTTCCGAAGAATACTTGCCACAATTTTTCAAAACAATGGAGCAACTCTCCATAAACATTGAGCAACTCTCGGAATTATATGAAGAATACAAACAAAACAAAAAATAAGAGATTATGAAAATTCGTAAAACAACAATATTAACAATCATATTCGTTGTGTGCTTACTTATAGCACAAGTAATAAATGTAGTAATTTAAAGAAAGAAAATTATGGAATTTAGTATCAAAAGAGTATTCTTATTATTTAAAAGACTATTTGCAATACATAAAATAGGTTTAATAGCATCTGTATCCGTTTTGTTTTTAATGGGTTGTATATTTCCTTTATTTGATATGGATAATTTGATGCTAATCTATTTTGTATCAATAGGAGCATTTATTTTTACATATAATGATGTTGCCTCAAATAAGGAACGCTCGCTTATCTCTGACTTAACTCTTCCTGCTTCTTGTTTAGAAAAATATATTACATCACTTCTATTTATTTTTGTGGTGTGGAATGTTTGTTTATTGTTTGGAATATTTTTGAGTATTCCAGTATCGAATTTACTAATAGGCAATCCGATAAATCTTCTTCAAAGTTGGGAGAAATTTGTTGCACTTATTTCTCCACAAAATTGGCCATTGATGGACCATTTCTCGGTTTTATTCCTCCTATCATTAGCCTACGCTTGCTCTATCTTTTTTAAGAAAAACGCATCTTTTAAATTTCTGATTATAGCCTTTGCATTCGTTGGACTAAATGTGTTGAATATGGTATTGTTTGATTGTTATCCTTATATGATGTATGATTTTATATATGAAGATGAGGCATTTCTTGATTACTTTAACACAATGTCAGAAATAATGCACCAATATATACCAATACTTCTAACAATAGCCTCAATATTTCTTTTTGTAGTTACATATTTCCGTTTAAAAGAAAGAAGAGTTTAAAACATAAAGATTATGAAAATAAGAAAAACAACAATCGCTTTAATAATAGGATTATTTATATTTCTAAGTTCGTTATATATAACAATAGGCTATGCTCACAAAATGGCAAATAGGGCATACAAAACGGCACAAAAAGCAGGTAAACCCTTGATAGAATACAAGCAAACAGGAGCATACTTTGGCTATATTGAAACAAAAGAAATTGGAATCGACACTACCGAAAGCGGTTCGTCAATAATATATTCTACTACATTTGAAATAAAGAAATAAAATCCAACTTTTGTAATTTTTTATTTGGTTTTGCGACTAATGAGGTGTAGAAACAAAAAAAAC
>CALDHX010000029.1 GCA_937901525.1 uncultured Bacteroidales bacterium | reverse complement strand
GTAGTTGCAGTAATAGCCTTATTAGTTTTTAAGAAAAAGCCTTCACTTTTAGAATCAATTAAAAAAGCCTTTAAGAAAGGTTGGAAAATAGAATTTGAAACAGTTTCAATTGAAGGGTGCTTAAATTTTTTAGAAGTTGTGAATTGGTTTAAAACCTTAAAATTAGACAAAAACAAACACGTGCCATTTGTAGCGAAAGCATCAGCAATGAAAGATAAGTTGTCAATTCAGCCAACAAAAAAAGAATCTTTATTTATCGGTGTTTTCGATGAAGAAAAAGAGGAAATCGTTCACGCAAAACTTATAGAAGCCGATGAATTAGACGCAAAGACACGCGAAGTCTTAGGAAACGAAGATTTAGTAGTATTAAGTTAAAAATAAAATTATGTGGGGGACAATTTTTAAACTCCTTTTAGGAGCCGCAGCAGTAGGTTTAACGGTTTATGCTGGTGTAAAAATATATGAAAAGATAACTGCAAAACAAATTGCAGAAGAAGTCGCAAGAAAATCCAAAGAAGCATTCTATGCAAAAATAAAAGAAAAAAAACGAGATGCTGTTAAAGTTGGTATATATGATGTAAATGAAAATGAAATAGCAGAAATGCCCATTGAATCTGACGAGGGAGTAGATTCTTCTTTAAGAGTAGGACAAATAATTCCTATAAATTATTAAACAATTCATTATGAAATATCTTATAAATAAAGACTCATTATCGGAACAACAAGTTTTATATATTGAAAATTTGGAGGGAGGGTTGATAACTTTCCTTCAAGGAAAAATAAACAATTATCCTAATCTTACAATTCTTCCAAAATGGGAAGTGAAAGAACATAATGGAGAATTTATTAACATAGAGCATAATGCAAGTTTTGCTTTGGATGGTAGTTTTGCCGTATATAATGCTGTGGAAAGTTTCTTAAACAAAAAAGTAAACATAGAACTTTCCGATTGTTCTTTATTTCTGAATTTGACTTTCAATAAAAAAGAAAACAAAGTTCAAGAAAACTCTGAAACAAAGGCTGAAAATTCTAATTCAAACGATGGGTTGCCTACATTTTTGCCTATAAATCCTCGATATGATTTTGAGCAAATAATAATGGATAAAGAGATTAAGAAAACAATCTTTGATGCCTTAAATGTAATTGAAAACAAGGAGTTGATATATAAAGTATGGGGATTTGAGAAAGTAGATAGCAATCCAAGAAGTGTGTTGAATTTCTTCGGCCCTCCTGGTACGGGAAAAACAATGTGTGCTCACGCAATAGCAAAACATTTATCAAAACCATTATTGGCATTGAATTATTCCGAAATAGAATCAAAATATGTTGGCGATGCACCGAAAAATTTGAAAAAAGCTTTTGAAACAGCAAAGGAATTAGACGCTGTGATGTTTTTTGATGAAGCAGATTCTTTTCTTGGCAAGAGAATAGAAAATGTTAGTCAAGGTGCAGAACAAGCATTGAACTCTTTGCGTAGTCAAATGCTGATTTTGCTTGAAGATTTTGAAGGAGTGGTTTTGTTTGCTACGAATTTGGTAACTAATTTCGATAAAGCGTTTAATTCTCGTATATTAGCAAATATAAAACTCGACTTACCAAATAAAGAAGCAAGGGCAGAAATAATAAAAGTCTCCCTTCCTCCATTTTTACCAATAGAAAAACCTTTCACAGATGAAGAAATCTTAGAAATAAGCGAAATAATAGATGGTTTTTCTGGTAGAGAAATTAAAAATGCTATACTTTCAATGTTGTTAAAAAAAGCAGGAGAATGTGGAAAAGACTCTATTTTTGTTATCGATGACCTAAAAGATGCAATGACTGCAAAGAAAGAAGAAATGGAAAAACTTAAAGCAGAGGAAAATGAACGCTTAAAGCTAAAAATTTCTACAAAACTGAAAGAAAAGGCAATGGAAGAAAGCGAAATGTCAAAGCAAAAAGGAAATCAAAGACCAAGAAAAAGAAATAAAAAATAGAACTTATCGTTTTTAATCTATGAAAATATCAGTTACATATAAGGAAATAGAAAATAAGGTAAAAGATTTGACAAAGGTAAGTTTGTCTTTGAGCAAGGTAAATGAAAACACTTTAAACGTAAAGTATTCTTCGGGAATGATGCTTTTGCCAAATTTAGAAATATCTTTGATAATAACAGCGATATATTCTAATAAAATAGAACTTACTTATAGTTGTAAACCTCTTATGGAAATTGCTGTGAGTAAGATGTTGCCAAAACTAATTTCCAACCTACCAAAAGGAGTTATTGAAATAGAGAATAAAACGATAAAAGTTGATTTAGAAGAAATAGAACAAGCAAAAAAAGTTCTAAAATTCCTCTCGCTATCAGATATTCTGATAAACAATGAAACAATAGATGTTTTTGGGGAAATAGAGTAAGAAAACAATTGTTTATAAAAGCTTGGTGAGATTATTTTTCTTGATCAAATTCTTGCCAAGCTTTGTTGTATTTGTTCATATTTTTGCTATTGTCAAAGGTAAACATATTTTTGTCTCTCATTTCTTTGAAAGCATTGTCGGCTTTGATTTGTTCTTGCTTTTCTTCTTTTTGTTTTCTGTGGTGATGAAAATAAGCAAAAATCAGATATAAGAAAAGAAGTGATAGAGAGCTTATAACTACAAAGGATAATAGATTTTCTAAGATGTAGTTGTCGTAGGTGTTTGGCGTTATTTTTATTCCTTGGTCAAATATTACACGAAAGGGAATAGCTAATGCAAGGACTATTGCTATTAAAGGAATAGATAGGCGCTCTTTCTTAGGGTTTGATTTGATTCTGTTTGTTAAAGAGAATTTTTTTGCAACTCCCATTCTAAAAAGAGAAGCGATACATAAAGGGGTTATTAAACAATTTGTTACTTCTAATGCTCCTGTTCTGCTTGTTATAGGGGAGAATGCTATAAGTACAAGAATGCTACCTAAGATAGAAGGGTAGATGACGGTGTTTTTTACTTCTTTTTTGAAGTTGTCAAATGTCGGGTTTAATATTCCTGGTATTAGCTCTCTAAAAAAATACATTCCCAAGCAAAGAATAATGAAGATAACTATAATGAAAATAGCTCTTCCTATATTTGAAGGAAAGGTTAATCCGATGAAATCGGTTACAAGATTAAAACTCCATAAACTAAATAAATGTCCGCAAATAAAGCTATCACAAAATCTAATGAAACTACAAATTGTAATCCAAAAGAGGAGTTTTTGTATAAATATTTTCTTTGACTTCCATTTTAATAGCAAAATGATTGAAAGAAAAATCAAAAGAGCAAGAATGACTATTGCGCTTCCAAAAATCTTTATTATGTTATCTGCACTTTTCAATATTTCATTAGAGGCTGCGGAGGTAAGTGTGTTAAAGTCTAAGTGTGTGCTATAAACAATTACGGGGATATTGTGAGAAAATGCAGGTAGTATTGTAGAAAGTTGAGCAACTACAAAAATGACAAAATAAGCAAGTACAAATATAATAGAATTGTTAATTATTTTCTCCATTTATACCAAAACATTCTATCTTTTATCTGTTTATCAAGAATTACTATTATTTCTTCTGCCATTTTGATAAAGATATTCAATTCATTATCTTCTAACCATCGTTTGCCGTCTTCTTCTTTTCTGCAAGCAGCTGAGAAATTTATTAGAAAATCATCGTTTGAGCGCAAGACCCATTGAACTGCTTTTTTTTCTCCATCAATTGCATTTGATAAAACTCCAAGAGTTCCAAATCCATTATCGAAAAGCCAATGCAAAGCCTCTTCATCTCCTCTGACAGCATTGCTCCAAGCTGCAAGTTCGGGGAATCCGTTATTGACTAAGAACATAAAAAATTTTTTATCTCCTTTTAGCGATTCAAGCAACACAATGAGAATCTTTATATCGTAATGTAAGAGGCTTCGCATATTGTTTATTTTATCTTAATTTAGCTTCTAATTTTTGTTCAAATGTTTTTAGAAGTTTGGACATAATAGCTTCAATTTGTTTATCGGTCAATGTTTTTTCATTGTCTTGAAGAATAAAACTTAAAGCATATTGTTTATGACCATTAGGTAGTTTATCTCCTGTGTAAACGTCAAACAAAGATACTTTTTTCAATAATTTCTTTTCTGTTTGATAAGCTAAGGCTTCCATTTGTGCAAAAGTAATTTCTTCTTTTACGACCAAAGCCAAGTCTCTCCTTACCTCAGGGAATTTACTTATTTCTTCATATCTCACACTCTTAGAAGGAATGTAACGATAAAGTAAAGTCCAATCTATATCTGCATAGAATATGCTTTGTTTTATATCCCATTTCTTGCAAAGACCAGGACGTAGCATGCCAACTGTTGCAATAGTTTTCTTGCTGTCTTTTGCTACGTATGCCAAAGCATAAAGATATGATTCGTTTTCTATTTGTTGAAGTTCAAAACGTGTCATATTAACTCTAAGTTCAGAGAAAATATTCAATAAAATATTCTTTAAATAATAGAAATCTTCATCAACTCTTTTTGCTTGCCAACTTTCAATGCTCTTACCTGTTGTAAGCATTGCAAGATGTTTGTGTTCGGTATATCGTTTTGTGATTTCTGGATTCTCAAAACTTTCAATATTTTTTTGATAACAATTACCAAATTCAAATAATCTTAAATCAGAAGTCTTACGATTTATGTTATAGGAAATAGTTTCTAATTGACCATAAAGAAGAGTTTGTCTCATTTGTCCAAGGTCTTTGCTTAGAGCATTCAATACTAAGACAGAATTTTCTTGTGGGAAGTCTTTGTTGTTTTCATAGTAAGAAACCTTTGTCAAGGAATTGTTCATTGTTTCGTTAAAACCTTTTGCAGCTAACATATCCGAAACAAAGGCTTGTATTTTCTCCGGATTAGGTTTCGTAGCGGTAGAAATACAATTTTTCATACTTGAAGAAATCTCCACATTGTTGTATCCGTAAACTCGAAGTATTTCTTCAATCAAGTCGCACTCTCTTGTAACATCAACTTTGTTAGTAGGCACAATTGCAGTCAAACCATCTTCTCGACAAATAGTAGAGATGTTTAGTTTGTTTAATATCTCTTTTACTATTTCTCTGTCTAATTTTTTGCCAATCAAAGAATCCATTCTTTCAAATGATAGTTCTATTTCCTTAGGCTTTATTTCCTCTGGATAAACATCAACTATTTGAGAACAAATCTTGCCTCCTGCAACTTCTTTGATTAAAAGAGCTGCACGTTTCAAAGCATAAAGAGTAATATTAGGGTCTGCACCTCTTTCATATCTAAATGAAGCATCGGTTTTCAAACCATGATACTTAGCAGCCTTACGAATCACAACCGGATCAAAGTAAGCACTTTCAATAAGTACATCAGTAGTTGTTTCATTCACGCCACTATCCAATCCACCATAAATACCTCCCATGCACATTGCTTCTTTACTATTGCAAACCATTGCTTCTTTGCCGTTAAGTTTTCTTTCCACTCCGTCAAGGGTAACAAAAACGCTGTCTTTTTCAAGGGCTTTGACATTGATTTGATTTCCTTCTACTTTTGAAAAGTCAAAAGCGTGAAGCGGTTGTCCAACTTCCATCAAAATAAAGTTGGTTACATCGACAATGTTATTAACAGGTCGCAAACCAATAGCTCTTAAACTATCTGCTAACCATTTTGGAGATTCTTTTACTTCAACTCCTTTTACTACAACGGCACTATATCTTTTGCAAAGATTAGTATCTATGTTTATTTCAATGTTTTGGGAAGTTTCTTCTACTTTAAAATCTTCTACACTTGGAATATTTAAAGTCTTTTCTTCATTTAATTGACTTTTTAGTAAAGCAACCAAATCTCTTGCTACACCAATGTGAGAAGTTGCATCGCTACGATTAGCTGTTAAGCCAATTTCAAAAACGTAATCTTCTTCAATATTGAAATATTCCTTAGCAGGAGTTCCTACTTTTGCACTTGGGTCTAAAACTAATATGCCATCGTGATTATCACTCAAACAAAGTTCTTTTTCAGAGCAAATCATACCCTCGCTTGGCTCACCTCTAAGTTTGCTTTTCTTTATTTCAAAACATTCTCCGTTTTCTTCATAAATCTTAGCGCCTATTGTAGCTACAATTACCTTTTGACCTGCTGCAACATTTGGAGCTCCACAAACAATATTCAAAGGCTCTTCTCCTCCAACATTAACCTTTGTTATATGTAAGTGGTCAGAGTTAGGGTGATTTTCACAAGTTAATACCTCGCCTACAAAGAAATTTTTTAATCCACCTTTAATGCTTTCAACCAATTCTACATCTTCTACTTCTAAACCACCGAAAGTTAAAAGATTTGCAATTTCTTCTGCCGATACATTAGTATCAACATATTTTTTTAGCCAATTATATGATATTTTCATTTTGCAATAGTTTTTATTTGATTAAGGTCATTTCATCAACAAGATGAGATGCACCAGCAAATTTGTCAATTATAAATAAACAATAACGAATATCCAAAGATATGTTTCTACATTGCGAAGGATCATACATAACATCACTCATTGTTCCTTCCCAATTTCTATCAAAGTTAATACCTATTAGATTTCCGTCTTTATCTAAAACAGGGCTTCCTGAGTTTCCTCCTGTTGTGTGATTGCTTGCAATAAATGCAACAGGCAATTCTCCATATTTATTAGCATATTGACCATAGTCCTTATTATTATATAGTTGTTTTAATTTTGGTTCAACAACATAATCATAAATTTCAGGATTTTCCTTTTCCATTATACCCTCAATAGTAGAAAAAGCCTCATAAGTAATAGCGTCCTTAGGTTGATAAGTCTTTATATTTCCGTAAGCAACTCTTAAAGTAAGATTAGCATCAGGGTAAAACTCTTTCTTAGTGTCTTTCTTCATTATTCCATCTACATATATTCTGTAAAGACTATCAACCTTATCATCATAGAAAGCCAATTCAAATCTATCTTTTTCCATATATTGCATCCAAATAGGAGTGAATAGTTTAAACGCAGGGTCTTTTTCTAATTTTTTTATATTCTTCTTTGAAAAATTTTTCAATACCTTGTCGGCCTTTTCAGGAGAAGTTAATAAAGAATTTTCATAAACATAATCAAAATAAGCCTCTGCATTATCATTATAGTCTTTCTTTACAATATCTCTTAACCAAGCATAATTTTCTTTTGCATAATCATTATAGAAAATAGACATTGCTCTAACAAAAATTTCCTTATCTACTCTACGATGATTTGCATAATCATTAGCATAATACTTTAACAATTCGGCATAGAACTTTAAAACATTATTTCCAAGACTTGCCTCATCGCTACCTGCAATAGCAACTCCAAGTTTTCTTACTTGAATCATCAAATCAGAAGCAAACACTGCTTCATTTAAATAGGTATAAGACATATTTGCTCTCTCCATTTCAGCATAAGTAGCCTTTAATTCTGAAAGAACATTTTTATATTTTGCATTGTTTTCTGCCCAATCATTAAAGTCTTTTTCAAATGCTTTTTTCTTTTCTATTGCATTAAGTCTTTTTAATCCTCTTACTTCTCCTTGCCACTTTTTCCAACCGTTAGCAACCGAAGCAACTTTTGAAGCATAACGTAATCTTTGAGCAGGACTTTCATTCATTGCTCTATTATATACATCAAGTCTTGCAGTTCTTAACTTAATTCTTGTTGGGTCTTCAATGTTTTGAATATAGTTTACCGCATCAGAGGTAAGAAACTGCTTAGTTGTTCCAGGATAACCAAACACAAAAGTGAAATCTCCTTCCTCAACACCTTTTATATTTATCTTTAAATGTTTCTTTGGCGTATAAGGCACGTTGTCTTTTGAATATTCAGCAGGTTTCCCATCTTTATCTGCATAAACTCTAAACACTGAGAAATCTCCCGTATGTCTTGGCCACATCCAATTGTCAGTATCTCCACCAAATTTACCAATATTTGAAGGAGGTGCACCAACTAAACGAACATCTTTAAACACTTCATTAACATACATGAAATATTGATTACCATAATAGAAAGGTTTTATAACAGCAGTGTAGTGATTGTTCTTTGTTGCTTTTTCTTTTACTTGTGCAATGTTTTTTTCTATCAATTTTTGACGTTCAGTTTCCGACATATTGTCTGCAACTCCGTTCAAAACACTTCGAGTTACATCTTCCATATAAACCAAACGAGTAATAGTTAGTCCTTTGCAAGGCAATTCTTCTTCTCTATTCATAGCCCAAAAGCCATTTGTAAGATAATCTCTTTCAACCGTAGAGTGAGAAACAATAAAACTATAACCACAATGATGATTTGTTAACAAAAGACCTTGGTTTGAAACAAATTCTCCTGTACAACCTGTTCCAAACAACATAACGGCATCTTTCAAAGAAGCGTTGTTTACATTATAAATATCTTCTGCACTAATACGCATTCCGTTTTTTTGCATATCAGCCTCTTTCTTTTTCAACAAAAGAGGTAACCACATTCCCTCATCGGCGAATAGATTTGGCATAATCATAGAAATAGCCAATCCAAGTAATAATAACTTTCTCTTCATACTAAAAAAATCTAAAACTTAACTTGCAAATATACAAAAAGACTTGATGTTTTTTTGTTTTTTGGTTGAAAAAAGCAACAAATTCCAAAAAACGGACAAACTTTATCTTTTTGAAATATATATGAAAACATAAAAAATAAAAAATATCTTTTTGAGTAGTAGAGTGTTACATTGATTTTTGAAATTTTTATTGTAAAAATAAACCTTTGGAACAAAAATAACAATACAAAAGGCTGTAAACCCCTAATTAAATATTGTTATGGAAATAAAGAAATTTGAACATCAGTTAGTAGAAGTAGAAGAAAAATTAGAAAACTTCGCTTATTCATTAACCTTTAATAAGGAAGATGCAAAGGATTTGGTGCAAGACACCTATTTAAAGGCTATTTTACATCAAAATGCTTTTGAAGAAGGCTCAAATTTAAATGCTTGGCTGTTTACTATAATGAAAAATACTTTCATTAACAGCTATCGTAGGACTAAAAAAGAAAAAACAATTATTTCAAAAGAGCAAGAAACTCCTTGGATAAATAATCTTGCAGGAGATAAGTCTTACAATGCAGATCAAGAAATAAAATATTCTCAAATGTTGTTTTTGATAAACAAATTACCCGAAGAACAAAAAATTCCTTTTGAAATGATAAATCAAGGATATAAATATCATGAGATAGCAGAGCTATATCATATACCGATAGGTACTGTAAAAAGTCGCATTTTTCTTGCAAGAAAGAAATTAGGTTCTCAATTAGAACAATGAAAAATAACAGAGCGTAACTATTTGATTATAAGAGGCAAAAAAAAGTCTTTGAAAAAAAAGAAAAAATCAAAGAAAAAATTAAAAAAATCAAAGAAAAAAAATAAAAAAACAAAGA
>CALDHX010000028.1 GCA_937901525.1 uncultured Bacteroidales bacterium | reverse complement strand
TATTGAAGCCTTACCTTCTGGAATTTATTATCTAAGATTGATAAATGATAAAAAGATTACAACCAAGAAAGTAATCAAAATTTAAATAACTTAGCATATGAAAAAGACATTTTCTTTCTTGTGTTCAATTTTATGTATGAACATTTTATTTTCTCAATCAGAAATTACTATTGGAGATTTAACCTATTATATAGCTGACAAAGGCGATGCAATAGTCCAATCTTGTAGTTATTCTGCAACAAATGTTGTTATTCCTGCAACGATTACTGATAGTGTAGGACTAACTCACCAAGTAGTTGCAATAGGAAACGGAGCATTTAGCGGTTGTGATAATTTAACCTCAGTAATTATTCCAAATACTATTATAACTATTGGAAGTAGTGCTTTTTGGGAATGTGTTAATTTATCAAATGTTATTATACCAAATAGCGTTACTCACATTGGTGAAAAGGCTTTCTTTCATTGTCATTCTTTTACAATTATTAGCATTCCAAGTAGCGTAATTCAAATTGGAGATGAAGCGTTTTATCGTTGTCATGGTGCAACAACTTTGAATTATAACGTAGAACAACATAGCGATTTCAACAAACAATTTGAATATTGTTACTTTAAAACAATAAATATAGGCGATAGCGTTAAGAGATTACCTGTTAAATTTGCTTTTAATCAAGATTCTTTAACCACAGTAAACTTTTCTAACAATCTTAAATATATTTCTAATTCTGCATTTATGTCTTGTGATGCTCTAACTTCAATAACTATTCCTAATTCAGTGGATTCAATAGGAGGAACTTCGTATGTTGCAGTCAATGGAGCATTTGAAAAATGTAGTGCTTTGACTTCTCTAACTATTGGAGAAAATGTGAAATATATAGGCGACAATACTTTTTGTGATTGTATGAATTTAGAGACTATTACTTGCTTAGCAACAACGCCTCCTGATATTGAATACTCTGTTCAAGTATTTAAACAATGCGAAGGTGCAACTTTATACGTTCCTTGTCAAAGTATAGATATTTATGCAACCACTCCTGGTTGGGATTCTTTCGGTTATTCAAATATTGCAACGATTAACTTTGAAGTTTCTGTCAATCCAAACAATATGGATTGGGGTTGGGTTGATATTCAAGAAGATTGTGGTTACGTAATCTTAACTGCAAATACAAATCTATGTACTCGCTTTATTGGTTGGAGTGATGGTAACACCGAAAACCCAAGAACAATTGAAATTACAAAAGACACAAATCTTACAGCAATATTTAGCCAAATTATAACAGAGATTGATGCCTCTATTATTGAAGGAGAAGTTTATCAAGAGTATGGATTCTGCGAATCAGAGCCAGGAACATATACACAAATCTTGACTGACGAAAATGGTTGCGATAGTTTACTTATCTTAAACCTTACTTACCAAGTTTCTTTGAATGATGTAGAAGAAGAAAATATTAATTTCTATCCAAATCCAACTCAAAACATTATCAATTTCAGCACAACAATAGAACAAATTGAAGTAATGGACTTAACAGGTAAAAGACTAATGATATTTAACCACGAAAAACAAATAAATATTGAAGCCTTACCTTCTGGAATTTATTATCTAAGATTGATAAATGATAAAAAGGTTACAACCAAGAAAGTAATCAAACAATAAAATATAGAAAATTGAAATATTAATTGAAAATAAAACAAAGAAATAATTTTCTAAAACATAGAAATAAAAAAATAACTCTTTGAAATATTTTAATAAATCAAAGAAAAAAAATGCTCGTTAGTTTGAGATTACTAACGAGCATTTTTCTTTTCTTGATTCTTTTGTTATTCTTGCGACCAAACTTTAACAGTTCCATCATAAGATGCGGTAACTATATACTTGCCATCTGGAGTAAATCTTACACGTCTTACATCTCCATCAAAGCCTCTGCATTTTTGTAAACGATCTCCTGTATTTACGTCCCATATTTTCATGGTTTTATCTGTCGAACCACTAACTAAATATTTTCCATCAGGACTAAATACTAATGATTGAATATAATCATTATGTCCGTTTATTGTTTTGACACATTCTCCTGTGTTTGGATTCCAAATTTTAATTTTTCCATCACATGAGCCAGAGGCTATGCGACTAAAATCGGCGTTAGCAGCAACTGCCCAAATTTCATCTTTATGTTTTAATACTTTTAAACATCTACCTTCGTTTACATCTAATATTCTAAGCGTGCTATCAGAAGAAGCAGTAACTATTCTATTTCCATCAGGACTCCAAATTAAGTCGCCAATAATCTGGGTATGTTCTTCTATAGTTTTTATATAAGTATAATTATCTCCATTTACATCCCATATATTTATAAATCCTTGTCCTGGACCTGCAATTATTTCTGTAGAACCTTCTGGAGCTATCCAATATTGTTCAATCGCACCTCCTGCTATGCGAGTTCCATTGCGATTGAAATTTAAAGAATAATAAGTTTCCGAACGATTAATGTAGTCAAAAGAGTCTCTTGTAATATATTCCAACCTTCTACATGAATTTGCGTCCCATAGCTCCAACCAGCTGTATCCAACTACTATTCTATTTCCATCAGGACTCCAACAACACGAAGACACCCATTCATTAGGAAAACTATCAATAATATTTCCTGTATTAAAATCGCAAATATAGACCACATTATTGACTTCAGCAAAGAAACGATTTCCATTAGGGGAAATTTCAAATTCTGAAATCCACTTATTAGGTGCAATAGTAAAAGTCTTTACACAACTATAATTCAATTCATCTTCTTCAAACCATTCGTTGCAAGATGTAAACAACATTGTTACCATTACTACAATGATAAATAAAATAGACGTTCTATTCATATTTTTTTATTTCTTTATCTTTGATTCAAGAAATGTTTTCTCTGCCATGTAAGATGAACGTACCAAAGGACCACTTTCAACGTTATCAAATCCTAAGGACATTCCTATTTCTCTATATTTTGCAAATTGTTCTGGTGTTACATATTCAATAACAGGGATATGTTTGTGTGTTGGTTGAAGATATTGACCTATTGTAAAAAGTCTAACTCCTACATTTCTTATATCTTTCATTAGCTCTACAACTTCTTCTTCTGTTTCGCCTAAACCTACCATTATACCTGTTTTTGTTATTAAGCCTGCTTTTGCTGCAAGTTCAAGAACTTTTAAGCTCACATCATATTTTGCTCTACTGCGTGTTTGGTTTGAAAGACGTTTTACTGTTTCCATATTATGCCCAAACACATCTGGTTTTGCATCAAAAACAATTTTCAATAAGTTTTCATCACCATCAAAGTCTGGCGTTAAAACTTCTATTGTTGTATTTGGATTTAATTCTCTTGTTGCTTCTATTGTCTTTGCCCAATGACTTGCACTCTTATCTTCTAAGTCGTCTCTATCCACAGAAGTAATAACGCAATGTTTTAATTTCATAAGATTGACAGAATTTGCAATCTTTTGAGGTTCGTTTTCGTCCAATGGCATTGGAACTCCTGTTTTTGTTGCACAGAATTTACAAGAACGCGTACAAACATCCCCTGAAATCATAAATGTTGCTGTACCTATACTCCAACATTGTCCTATATTAGGGCATTTTCCACTTGAACAAATTGTGTGTAATTTATTTAATTCAACTATCTTCTTTACTTTTGGATAGTTTTCTCCTGTTTCAAGTTTAATTTTCAACCATTCCGGTTTGCGTTGAGAATTGTTGCTCATTTTCTAAAATCTTTTTTAATGTTTTTTCTGCTGCAAGTTGTTCTGCTGCTTTAATTGAGTAATCTTCTGCTTGTTCTTGTGCTTGTCCATCGATAATCACCTGAACAATATAGTGCATTCTATGACTTATTATCTTTGATTCTACTACTTCAAAGGATATTTTTTTTCTATTCTTTTGACACCAATCTATTATTTTACTTTTATAATTCCAAGTTGTATTCTCTATTTCATCTATATTAAGATGTATTGAAAGTACTTTCTTTATTAATAGCTTGTATGTAAAATCATATCCTCTATCCAAATAGATAGCTCCTACTAAAGCTTCAAAAGCATCTCCATTTACCGAGCTATAATTTATAGAATGTACGTTTTTATTATATTCTATAAGTTGGCTTAATCCTATTTTTACAGATAATTTATTTAAAGAAGCACGGCTGACAATTTTTGAACGCATTTCTGTCAAAAAACCTTCGCCTTTTAATGGATATTTCTTAAATAGAAACTCTCCTACTATCGAACTAAGAACGGCATCTCCAAGATATTCTAAACGCTCATTATTTAGTTTATTGCCCTTCTCATCTATTATAGAACAAGACTTATGTATAAGACTTAGTTTATAAATAGAAATATTCTTAGGCTTACACCCAAGAATATTTCTCAAAAATTTTAGAAGTTCTATATCTTCTTTTTTCTTGTCTCTCTTTATAAGAAACATTTTCTATTCATATTTCTTAAATGCAAGACACGCATTATGTCCGCCAAATCCGAATGTATTACTTAAAGCTCCTTTTATTTCTCTCTTTTGAGCCTTTCCAAAAGTAAAGTTCAATTGAGGAATTTCAGGATCATCAGTAAAGTGATTTATTGTTGGAGGAACCATACTATTATGTATAGCTAATACAGTTGCAATAGCTTCAATTGCACCTGCTGCTCCTAATAAGTGTCCTGTCATACTCTTTGTAGAGTTAATATTTATGTTTTTAGCGTGTTCGCCAAATAATTTTTCAATGGCACTTATTTCTGCAATATCTCCAAGTGGCGTTGATGTTCCGTGAGTGTTAATGTGGTGAACTTCTTCCAATGAAAGATTAGCTTCTCTCATTGCTTCTTTCATCGCATTCATTGCTCCTCTTCCTTCTGGGTGAGGTGCAGTCATGTGATGCGCATCAGCTGTTAGTCCAGCTCCACATATTTCAGCGTAAATCTTTGCTCCACGTGCAATAGCGTGTTCATAACTTTCCAAAATCAAAGCTCCTGCACCTTCTCCTAATACAAATCCATCTCTATCTTTATCAAATGGACGAGAAGCTGTTGCAGGGTCATCATTTCTTTGAGAAATAGCGTGCATTGAACTAAATCCACCAACTCCAGCCTCAGAAATAGCGGCTTCACTTCCTCCACAAACCATAACATCTGCCTTTCCTGCTTTAATATACATGAAAGCATCTGCAATTGCATTAGCAGAAGAAGCACAAGCTGATACTGTTGCAAAGTTAGGTCCTCTTAAATCATATTTTATTGATATATGACCTGCACAAATATCTGCTATCATCTTTGGAATGAAGAATGGACTAAATCTTAACGCACCATCTCCTTTTGCAAAAGAAATAATTTCTTCTTGGAATGTTATTATACCACCAATACCTGATGCCCAAATAACACCTGCTCTGTCTTTGTCAAGTTTTTCTAAATCAATTCCAGAATCAAGCATCGCTTGGTCAGCAGCAACTATACCGTATTGAGCAAATTTATCGTATTTTCTTATTTCTTTTCTATCGAAAAACTTATTTCCGTCAAAGTTTTTCAATTCACAAGCAAACTGAGTTTTAGCTTGTGAAGCATCAAAATAAGTTATAGGGGCAGCCCCACTTACTCCATTTATAAGTCCTTGCCAATATTCTTCAATATTGTTTCCTATTGGAGTAAGTGCGCCTAACCCTGTAACTACAACACGTTTCATTTCCATGATTATGAAATGAAATTATTTAGCGTTGTTTTCGATGTATGTGATAGCATCACCTACTGTTGCTATTTTTTCAGCTTGATCATCTGGTATAGAAATATTGAATTCTTTTTCTAATTCCATGATCAATTCTACAGTGTCTAATGAATCTGCTCCCAAATCACTAGTGAAGTTTGCTTCAGGAGTAACTTGACTTTCTTCTACACCTAGCTTATCAACTACGATAGCTATCACTTTTGTTGAAATTTCAGACATATCTATTAAGTTTTTATAATTAAACTGATTTGCAAAATAACGAAAAAAACTACAATTAGACAAAAAAACAAAGAGAAATGATAAAGCAGAATTATTTAATATCTTGAATTATAATATTTTAATAATACAACCTTTTTATCATAAAATAAATAAAAATCGTGTTTTAATCTAAAATATTATTTTTGCAAATAAGAATTAAATAAAAAAATAGAGATGAAAAGATTAGCTGTGTTTGCATCGGGAAGCGGAACAAACTTCCAACAAATTTGTGAATATTTTATAGAAAAGAATAGCGATATAAAAATAGAATTGCTTGTAGTCAATAAGGCAAATGCCTACGTTGTTGAACGTGCAAAGCAATTAAATGTAAAGAGTGTGTACTTTAATCGAGAGGATTTTTATTCTTCCGACAAAGTTGTAGAATGCCTTTTAGAAAATCAAATAGATTTCATTGTACTTGCAGGATTCCTTTGGCTCGTACCAAGCAATATATTAAAGAATTATGAAAATAAAATAATAAACATACACCCTGCTTTATTACCTAAGTATGGTGGAAAAGGAATGCACGGACATCATGTTCACCAAGCAGTAATTGCAGCAAAGGAACAAGAATCCGGAATAACTATTCATTATGTCAATGAAAAATACGATGAAGGCAATATAATATTTCAAGCAAAATGTTCAATCACTCCTGAGGATACTGCCGATAGTTTAGCAGAAAAAATCCATTTATTAGAGAAAGAACATTTTCCAAAGGTGATTGACAACTTGCTTTCTTAGTTTAGATTTTTCCAAACTTATAGCTAACTCCAAACCTTACATATATACCTTTATATTCATTCAAATTAAAAGAAGAAAAGTAAGGATTTGTGATTTCATATCCTTGTTTGCTGAGATTAAACACATCTATAAAATCAACAAACAAGGATAATTTCTTATCAAAGACCTCTGTTTTTACTCCTAAATCTATGCTATAATTTTCTTTTTGCTGGTAAAATAGCCTTGAAACAGGTGAAGAATAGTTAAATGAGGCGTAAAGTTCAGTATTTTTAAAGAATTGTCGCCACAACTTTAAGTTAAACGAATAGGAAGTAGTAGCAGAGGAGTAGAATCCTGTTTTTGGGTAATCTATTTCATAATAATACCTATATATATTAGCAAAAAGAGAAGCAGAAAACAGGTTTCCAATCGTTAAATTTGCGGTTGCATCTAATCCATATCTAAAAGAAGTTTTCATATTGTAAGGCATAGAATAAGCAATCATATATCCATAATAATCATCAAGCGTAAAATCTGTCGCATAGTCTATTTCGTTGAAGCTATGCTTGTAATAAGCACTCAAAGATAGTGTTTGTGAAGAGGAAAAGCTTTTTTCCCAACCTGCAATCAAGGAATGTGTTTGCGAAGATTTGAGATTGCGATTACCAATCGTGAAATTATCTCCTCCATACAGCTTATGAATAGTAAGATTTGTTGCAGAGGGCGTTGTCGTTCTAAGAGTGTAAGCAAAATTAAAGTCATTATTTTTATTGGCTTTATAAAAAAGATAAACAGATGGCTCAATAGTAGATTTCATATAAGAAGTATCATCGGGCCAATAATGAGATTGATAACTAAACTCCTCATTTTTTAAATTCCAATCTAATCTCACATTCATAGTTAAGCGATTAAAAATTTGTTTCCAATCGAAAAAACAATTCAAACCACTATTTCTATACCTATATATATAAGAGAAAGCGGAATCTTTAACATTATATATATAGTTTACCGAGTCGTAATAATTGTAATTAGAGTTTTTATCGTTCCAATCGTGATTTAACCTTAGTCCTAAACTTATTTTAGAAGACTCATCGTAAACAATATTATAAAAAGTATTTAAAGCAAGTGTATTTTCCGAAGACTCAAAACAATCAAGTCCATTAAAATTCCAATAAACCGAAGAAGGCACATCATAAATCCTAAGATTATTGCCACGACTCTTAGAATTAGAAAAACTTCCATCAAGTCCAATAGCAAAAATTCCTCCCTTATCATTAGTATTGTAAGAATAACAAGCCCCAAACTTAGAAACCCTACTTTTAAACTCATAAAAATCCTCTGCCCGATAAGCACTCGGCATTCTATTTGCAAAAGATGAATCAATCCTTGTTTGATTAGTAAAAAGATTATTTTGATTACTTAGCTGCAACTGAGAGAAAGAAAACGAAAAAACATTCTTTTTATCAATCTTATAAATCAAATCAATATTCATTCCTCCACTATACTCCTTTGTTTCTCCCTTTGTGTTGAGAGTTTCAGAAAAAAGAGTATCCTTTGCTTGATTTAAAGCCGTTGAAGCAATGTTTGAGTTATCGTTTCTTTTCATATAACTCCCCTCAAAACCTATTTTCAAATATAATTTGTCTTCCTTTTGAGCAAAAGACAGTGATTGAGAAACTAAAATTAAAACAAAAACTAAAAAAATAAATCGTCTTACAACCATAAGTCTAAATATAAAATATGTATATTTTGCAAAGATAAATTTTTTTAAGGATAAAAATAAAAGAAATCATAAAAAGTCATTATTTTATTTTGTTCGTACTAACAGTTTATCTTGTTCGTACTGATATTTTATCTTATTCGTACTAACAGTTTATCTTGATTAAAATACAATTATACAATTTAAATATTAAATTATTTCTTTGATTTATTTTTGCGTTTAAAACTTTCTTTTTATATTTGCACAAAAGAAGAAATAATTAAAATAAAAAATAAAGAGATATGAGTAACAAACAATTGATTTTAGCAATAAATCCAGGTTCAACATCAACTAAGGTAGCGGTTTATGACGGAGAAACACAACTATTTGTCAAAAACATAAAACACTCAGCCGAAGAAATAGCAAAATATGATCGTATAGCAGACCAATATGAGTTTAGAAAATCGCTCATACTTGAAGAAATAGCAACAGCAGGCTATGACTTAAACGAATTTAAAGTGATAGTAGGTCGTGGAGGTTTAGTAAAACCTATTTCTTCTGGTGTTTGGGGAGTAAATGCAGCCATGATTGAAGACTTAAAGAAAGGAGTATCAGGAGAACACGCTTGTAACTTAGGTGGACTTATAGCAAACGACATAGCAAGTAGCCTAAACAACGTTCCAGCCATTATTGCAGACCCTGTTGTTGTAGATGAAATGGAACCATTGGCAAGAATCAGTGGACATCCTAAGTTTCCACGTCGTTCAATCTTCCATGCATTGAACCAAAAAGCCATTGCAAGAAAATATGCAAAAGATCACAACAAAAAATACGAAGACCTTAACCTTATAATCGTACACTTAGGAGGTGGAGTATCAGTAGGAGTTCACAAAAAAGGCTTAGTAATAGATGTAAACCAAGCCTTAGACGGAGAAGGTCCATTCTCACCAGAAAGAACAGGTTCTTTACCAGTAAATGAAATAGTAAACGCATGTTTTAGTGGCGAATACACAAAAGAACAAATAAAGAAAATGATAGTAGGCAACGGAGGATACGTAGCATACTTAGGAACAAATGACGCTTACACAGTTGAAGTAAAAGCAAAAGAAGGAAGCGAAGAACATGCCTTCATTCAATCAGCTATGGCTTATCAAGTAGCAAAAGAAATTGGTGCAGCGGCAACCGTATTGAACGGACAAGTAGATGCAATCGTACTTACAGGAGGAATAGCTTACGGAAAACCTTTCGATGAAGAAGTAATAGAAAGAGTAAAATTCATTGCACCGGTAGAAATCTATGCAGGCGAAGACGAAATGGGAGCCTTAGCAATGAATGCAACTATGTTCTTGAACAAAGAAATAGAATGCAAAGAATACAAATAAGATAAATATTTATAAAACACAAAATAGGGAAATTCTTTTTTGAATTTCCCTATTTTTTTGAACCATTGTAAAAAAGAAATGTTATTAAAGCAAAATCAAAAACACAATGGTATCATGAAAAAATCAATTTTAATTTTAGCGATTATTTGTTTAACAACTAATTTAAATTTAGTTGCACAACAAAATGTAAAAACCTCAGGCTTTGTTTCTACTGCAAGCTTTACTATGGGCGTATTAAGTAACTTCAAAGACTTAAACACGAGCATAAAAGCAAGTTATCCTAAATATAAAGCATTCAATCCTTTCATACAAACCGGCTTCACACTTGGTTTTGGATATTATTTCAAAGATAGACTTTCTATTCTAACTGAAAGTTATGCCTCTTCTGCCCCTTCTGTAAGTGCTCACGAAGACCAATACTCAGAATTAAGAAGCTATGGCAGCAAATTAGAAATCGCGTATGTATTTTACAGATATAAACATTACGATTTTGAATTTTCTGTCGGATTTGGAGGGCAATATAACAACTTCTTGCATACAATAAAAAACGAAGAAGAAGAATTTGAGCCTGAATTAGCACTTACTTCTATGAATGCCATTGTTCCAATAGGCTTAACTTGGTGGATTTATAAAGATAAACAAGCTCACATCGGAGAAAGAGCTGTCGGAATAAGCATTGACTACAATCTTATTGCACATAAAGGAATCACAACCGTTACTGGTTTTACTGAAAAAGCCCATTTTCCTAATATATCAAGCAATGACCTTTGGATAAGTATTGTTCTTAAAATGTAAATTATTCATATATTTGCAATTTGAAAAGCAATACATTTTGTTAAATGAGTGAAAGAACAGAATTAGAAAGTTTGGGTGAGTTTGGCTTAATAGAAAGACTCACCCCTGAGCATAAAAGACAAATAAAAAATAGCAGTACAATATTATCTATTGGAGATGATGCAGCTTGTTTAGAATATAAAGACAAAGTTGTTTTAGTTTCTACAGATATAATGACAGAAGGAGTGCATTTTGACATGGTTTACACTCCTTTAAAACATTTAGGATATAAAGCTTGCGTAGTTAATTTTTCAGACATCTATGCAATGAATGCTCGTCCTAAACAAATTACAATTTCATTAGCCGTTAGCAATAGATATAGTGTTGAAGCATTAGAAGAATTGTATGCAGGAATTTATCTTGCTTGCGAAAAATATGGAGTAGATGTTGTTGGAGGAGACACAACAAGTTCAACTGCCGGAATGTTTCTTTCAATAACCGTTATAGGAGAAGCAGAAAAAGAAAAAATCGTTAGAAGAAATGGTGCAAAACCTTACGATTTATTATGCGTAACAGGAGATTTAGGAGCAGCATACGCAGGTTTATTAGTCTTACAAAGAGAAAAAGCTGCTTTTATGGTAAATCCCAATAGTCAACCTCAATTAAAAGATTACGAATACGAAGTTGGACGTCAATTAAAACCAGAAGCACAAAAGAAAATCATTGATTTTTTTGAACAAGAAGGTATTTTGCCAACTTCAATGATAGATATTTCTGATGGACTTGCCTCTGAGGCTTTGCACATCTGCACACAATCAGAAGTTGGCTGTGAAATATATTTGGAAAAACTTCCTATTGATTATAGAGCATCAAAAACATTTGAAGAATTTAAGATTTTAGCTGACACAGGAGCCTTAAACGGAGGCGAAGACTATGAATTACTATTTACTATCAATCAAAAAGACTACGAAAAAATACAAAAAAACGAAAACATACATATCATAGGACACATAACCGATAAATCATTAGGCTGTCAATTAGTAACACCACAAAATACCACAATAGAATTGAAAGCACAAGGTTGGAATCATTATAAAAATAAAGAAAACGAGTAACAATGATCAAAAATTTATTATTAGATATGGGAGGTGTGATACTTGATGTTAGTTATCACAAAGTCGTAGAAACATTTAAAAGTTTTGGAATAGAGAATTTTGACAAAATTTATACACAAGCAAAACAAGTTCCTATAATTGACACTTTTGAAGAAGGAAATTGCACTATTGAAGAGTTTAGAAATGGAATTAGAGAGTTAGTACAAACCCCTATTACTGATGAACAAATTGACAAAGCTTGGTTTTCTATGATTCTTAACCTACCAAAAGAAATCATTCAATTGCTTGGCGTTTTAAAATTAAAATACAATCTTTATTTATTCTCAAACACTAACGAATTACACATAGAATACTTAAAGAAAGATTTTGAAAAACAATTAGGATTTGATTTATTCACTTGTGTTTTCAATAAAGCATATTTCTCAAACGAAATTCACAGAAGAAAACCTCACCCTGAATCTTTTCAATTCGTACTTGACGATGCGGGAATAAAAGCAGAAGAAACATTATTCATAGATGATTCTCCTCAACATCTTGAAGGAGCAAAACAAATAGGTCTTAACACCTATTGGCTTACTAATGGAGAAACATTAATTGACTTATATAGCAAAAAAATCATATAATGAATATATCTGATTTAAAAAAGAACAAATTTTATAGAATACTTCTAAACAAATATTCTATAACAATACTTTTTTTTGCCTTTTTGTTATTATTGTCTCCTGACAACAATATTATCTATCACTTTAAAGTCAAGAAACAATACGAAGAAGTAGAACAAAAGAAAAACTTTATTCTAAGCGAAATCGCACAAGATAGTATTAGAAAAGCAGACTTAGAAAAAAATATTAAAGCAAAAGAAAAATATGGTAGAGAGAAATATACAATGAAGACAGAAAACGAAGATATATATGTAATAAAACAACAAGAAAACAATGTTTCGCACCAAGATTTAGAACATTAAAATGAAAAAAACATTGTTTTTTTTAGTGTTTAATAGAAAATTTGTATTTTTGTAGTCAGTAAAAGAAGTATTTCTTTTCAACTTTTTCTAAAAATTTATTAAGTATATGAAATTAAAACAAGTAATTTTTTTCTTTTTGATAGTTGCAAGTGTAAATGTATTTGCTCAAAAAAGAAGTTTGACCGAGTTAGCCGATGAGGCTTTTGAAAACAAACAATATATCACAGCAGTAGATTTATATAAAGAAGCATACACTAAGATAAAAGGTAACAGAGAAGAAAAAAACAGGATAATGTTCCAACAAGCAGAATGTTATCGCTATATGAATGATCAAAAAATGGCAGTAAAAACTTACCAAAGATTGGTAAAAGCCAAATATTATGATGTTCAGCCAAAGATTTTTCTTTATATGGCAGACATTCAAAAGTTCAATAGTGAATGGGACGCTGCCGAATACAACTACAAGGAATATTTAAAACTCGTTCCAGATGATGCCTTAGCAAAAAGACGTTTGCAGTCGATAGAATTAGCAAAAAAATGGATGAATAATCCAACTCGACACCAAGTAGAAGAGGTTAAAAACGTCAATACAGAATGGAATGATTGGGGTCCACGTTTTTCTGCCTCAGAAGATGAAAACGAAGTTATATTTACATCTTCTCGACCAAAAGAAGATAGCGAAGAAGTGGACGTGTGGACAGGGGAATATTTCTCAAACATTTACACAAGTGCCAAATTAAAACAAAGAGAGTTGAGTGAACCAAACTTAATCTCGATAGATCAAATAAATACCGAAGCAAACGAAGGGGAACTCGTATTTGCAAAAGGCTCAACCACACAAAATGTTTATTTTTCTCGCTGTCTTATTCAATACAGAGAACAATTAAATTGTGCCATCTACACTAATAGACCAGTAGATAAAGACAAAAAGAGCAAAAGAAAAGCACAAAAAGAAGAAAGTGAAGAAAACCAATCTCCATTTGTTATGATTGACCTTGGAGATACAGCATTTAACTATTTCCACCCAGCTATTTCTTCTGACGAATTAACACTTTATTTCTCTTCTAACCGTCCAGGAGGAGTAGGAGGATACGACTTATGGAAAGCAACCAGAAATAGCATTGAAGAACCTTTTGGAAACGTTGTAAATTTAGGTAAATTAGTCAACACAGAAGGCAACGAACAATTCCCAACCTTACGTTCCAACACAAGACTATACTATTCATCAGACGGATTACCAGGATTAGGAGGTATGGACTTATTCTACACAGAATTTGTTAATGAAGAATGGAGTGAACCTCAAAACTTAATGTATCCTATCAATAGTCCATCAGATGAAATAGGTATCATCTACAATAAAGTTCCAGAAGAAAACATAGCAGCAGAAGAATCCGGATTTTTCTCTTCTAACAGAGAAGGAGGAACAGGAGGAGACGACATTTATTCTTTTTACAGAGCACCGTTATTATTCTCTTTAAAAGGAAAAATTCGCGATGACAAATCTATGCAAGCCATAGAAGGAGCAAGAGTTCGTTTAATAGGAGATGACAATTCAACCATAGAAACAAGAACTGATAGAAAAGGAGATTACAACTTCACAACCGAACAATTAAGATATAACGTTAATTATAAAATACAAGTATCGCAAATAGGATACTTCAACAATGAAGGAAAAGAATCAACCGTTGGACTAACTACAACCACAGAATTAGTTCACGACTTCAAATTAAAACCAATACCAAAAGAGCCAATCGTATTACCAGAAATACGTTATGACTTAGCAAAATGGGAATTAAAAGACCAATATCAAGACTCTTTATCAGACTTATTAGTAATATTGGTTAATAACCCATCATACGTAATAGAACTTGCCTCACACACAGACTCACGTCCTTTCCTTAGAGTAACAAATGACACATTAAGCCAAAGAAGAGCCGAATCAGTAGTAGACTTTCTTGTAGCGAGAGGAATTGACAGAGATAGATTAGTTCCAAAAGGCTATGGAGACAGAATACCTCGTACACTAAAAACAAATTGTGTATCAGAATTTGGAGGAAAAGAATACTCTTTTGCAAAAGGAGTAACACTTACAGATGACTACATCAATAGATTAAGAACCAAAAACGAAAGAGAAGCAGCACACCAACTAAACAGAAGAACAGAATTTCGTATATTAAGAACAGACTACGTGCCAAAAGCGGTAATAGATAGTTTAAAAGATGCTGCATTAAATGCTCCAATAGTAGATATGGTATCAGGAACAGTGCCACCGCCAGACACAGAAATCCCAATCGTTTATACAGACAACCATATTAAAGTTTCCATGATAAATGGTAACAAAGCACAAATATATATCATATTAAATGGAAAAGCTGTTCCATGTATTTACGATGAAAAACATAAAGATGCAGCAGTATTAGATTGGGATTTAGCAATGAAATTCTTATTAGAGGGAAGAATAACAAAAGATGACTTCAAAGATAAAGACAAAGCTTTTGATGAAGAAGGAAATATTTTAGACAATTCAGTACTTACATTCAAATCTGCTTACATTGGAAAATACTTTGCAGACAAATACGAGGTAATTGTAAGAAAAGGAATGAAATACGATATGATTGTCAATAGAAATGGACTAATTGATTTCGGTACATTTACCTTCTCACGAGCAAGAGGAGAAATAATTTTTGAAGAATAAAAGCAAAAAAATTTGGTGGATTGCAGAAATAGTATTATTTTTGCAATCCAAAACAACAAGATGCGGGGTGGAGCAGAGGTAGCTCGTCGGGCTCATAACCCGAAGGTCGTAGGTTCAAGTCCTGCCCCCGCTACAAAGAAAAAAAGCGGAAGAATTTTCTTCCGCTTTTTTAGTTTCACAACACTAAGTTTTTATTTTTCCTTTTTATATTCTTCGTATTCTTTGTTCAATCCTTCAATAATCTCATCTGTTATATCCATTCCTTCATCAATGTAAAGAACAGGTGAACCAAGATAAGATTTACTGAAAATAACATCGAAATTTTGATGTTTCTTGTTATAATCTTTTATAAAAGCATAAATAGCATCTAACATTTTTTTGTTATCAGAAGCTTGTCTTTCTTGCAAATTCATCATCATTTGTTGTTCAAGCTGAGGTAACTCTTGTTGTCTTTTTGTAAGGTCTTGCTCTGTTTGCTTTTGTTGAGTCAAAGTTAAACTTGCTCCATTCTTTAAGTAGTTTTCATAATCACTTTGGAATTTTCTTGCTTTTGATTCCAATTCGTTTTGTAAGTTTTTTTGATAAGCCTGCAATTCTGCTTCCATATCAAGTGCCATTTGATACTTTGCCATTATAGTATCAGTATTGATATAAGCAACTTTTAGACCAGGAGAAGAAAGAGTTTTGTTTTTTTTCTCTGTTTTCGCAACATCTTTTGTTTCTTTTTCTTTTTTGTTTCCATCAGATAATACCATAACAAAAAGTATTATCGAACAAACGATAGACAACCCACAGCCTATCCATAATGCAATGTTTGAATTCTTTTTTTCCATATAAATTTTGTTTTTTATTTGTGGCAAAAGTACAAAAAAAAACACTATTTATTTTAATAATAAAGCAAATAGTTATATCTTCGCAGATTGAAAATATTGATATTATGAAGAAAATTTTAGCATTTACTTTATTTATTTGCACATTACTGACACTATCGGCACAAGAATCAAGATACAGAAAACCAAATGAATTCATTCCCGAAATAGAAATTGGTATTGCAACAGGATTTAATTCCTTAGAATTAGTACAATCACATCCTCAATCATGGGGAAAATTTGATTGTTGGAGAGATGAAAACTCTTTTTTCTCCTCACAAAAAATCTATATCGGATATAATATATCGCCAACATTAACTGCTCGTTTCACTTTTCAAAAAGGATTATTCACATCTTATTTAAATGAAAAAAAACTAAAAAATTCGATGTCGCATCCACACTTTGATGTAGTTATAAACCTAAGAAACTTTTGGTATAAGAACAACGCAGAAACAAAATATGTTGACAAAATTGATTTCAAACTACTTTTCGGAATAGGTTCAACTATTTTTAAGCCATACAACCTTGAAGCAAACATCAATAGCGAAGATTACAATAGAGAAAACCTATTAAGATTTGCATATAATGGAGGAGGAATAATTTCTTTTCCTATTAACAAAAATTGGTCTGCTAATTTAGAAGCACAACTAATCTTAACAACAAGTGCCTTTCCTAGATCTTTTCACATAAGTTCCGGAGGTTGGGTTATAATTGCAGACATAACAGGAGGAATAACCTACAAATTCCCTATCAAAAAAGATAATCAATAAAACAAGACAAAAAAAACTGTTTTTTATTTTAAAAATAAAGTAAATAGTTATATCTTTGCAACCTCAAATATTTGTATTATGAAAAAGATATTACTATTCACTTTATTTATAGGCGTATTGTTCAATCTATCTGCTCAAAGAAGAAATTATAGAACAATAGATGTATTCAACAATAGCGTAGAATTTTCAATCGCAGGTGGTGTTCACGCATTACATTTATGGCAAAAAGGTCTTTTTAATTTTTATAGAATATCAGATGAACTTAAATTAGATAATAATAAAATTAAGTGGCAAGGTCAATTATCAATTGGCTATCAATTTTCACCAATATTAGGAGTAAGATTCGCTGTTCAAGGAGGGAACACAGTAAGTATCTTGCCTACAGTATTTGATGATGCGGGAAAGCCTATTGCTTCTTATGATGACACTTTATATAACTCTATAATTGCAACTCACGTAGATATGTTAGTAAGTCTTACAAACTTTTGGAAGACAAAGGCAAAAAGAAAATATTATGACGCACAAATAGTTTTTGGAGTAGGAAGTATTTCTTTTAGACCAGAGGGAGAACAAGATCAATTCACAGGTTTTGCTATCAATGGAGGATTAATAAATTCTTTCTTCTTAACAAAGAACCTATTACTTAATATCGAAACAACTATTGCCTTAACAAACGATGCTTTCCCACCAGATTATCACTACAATTACGGAGGTTGGGCAATGACTTATAACGCTTCATTAGGATTTAGTTACAGAATACCAACAGATCAAAAGAATAAACGTTATTCAGGAAGAAGATAATTGTTTTTTTAACATAAAAAAGGAGCAACTTTTTCAAAGAGTTGCTCCTTTTTTTTCTTTACTTTTTTTAATTTTTTCTTTACTTTTTTATTTTTTTTCTTCGCTTTTTTTCTTTTTTTCTTTGATTTGTTTTTTTACCCCTTAGAGGTAGAAGCATTACCTCGTTATGGTAATCCAATTACCACAAAGGGGTAATCCAATTACCATAACGAGGTAATTTTTTTTCTTCACATTTGAGTTTAAAAGCTTTTTAATAGAAAATATTTGTGCTTTAAGAAATTTGTTTTAATTTTGTATTCTGAAAAGATAAATAACGAAAAATTATGCCTATGGTAAAAGAAAAAGAAAGATAATTAGACTGAGTTAAATTTTTACGACATATAAAAGCGTTTTTGCTTATACTTTGAGGTGTGAAATCCGCAAAATTTCATAAAATCATTGGGTAGATAAGCCGAAAACGCTCACGAGTAATATCGTGGGCTTTTCTTATTCCAATGATTAGGTAATTGCGGAACCTCACACTTTGATAAGAAAAAAGTCCCACGTTTTTTTATGCCTTGAAGTCAAGAAGGAAAATAAGTAATCGCCATTTGGGACTTGGGCAAAGAAAGAAAAAACAATTAAAAACAAATTAAAATGGCAAAAAAATTAAGTATTTTATTTGCAATCCTTTTTATAGGATTGGCAGTGTCTGCTCGAACAAACATGAGAGACGTAGTTTATTTAAAAAATGACGGAAAGGTAAAAGGATTTATTGTTGAACAATTTCCGGGAGTAAGTTTAAATACTCTAACAGCTGATGGCATACAAGATGGAAGTATAAAAATGGTAAAAGAAACTATTGAAAAGACTACAACAAACAACTTTAATCAAATATATCCAAACTATCTTCCTTCGAGAAAATTCCCTATCGCAGCAGGTATTCTTTCATTCTGTTTCCCGGGAACAGGAGAATTATATGCAACAAATTGGAAAAAAGGCTGGGGTATGCTTTGTATAGGATTAGGCACTACGTGTGCTACTGCTTTAGTTCCTATATTATTTATTGAGAGTGAGTGGATGCCCTTATTATCTTCTGCTATATCAATTATTACGTTTGCAACTAGAGTTTATAGTGTAATAAAAGCAGTTGGTTTGGCTAAAGAAACAAATATCGAGAACGGATATTTCTCATTTAAAGTTGGAGAAAGAAGTTATTTGGGCGTTCGTCCGGAGTTCTCATACAATAATATGATGATGCCGAACGGTGGTTTTAGTCCGCAATTCACTTCGGGAATAGGATTTTCTTTAAGTTTTTAAATCTGAAAACATCAAATAGAAATTAAGTAATCACCATTTGGGACTATGGCAAAGAAAATAAAAAGTTTAAAAAGATGAAAGTAAAAAAATTATTATGTTTATTGGCTATCTTAATGCCAATGTTATTTACAAGTTGTTATGTACAACAAACACCAGAACAAATAGCTGCAAATAAAAAAATGGCTATTGAATCTTTAAATCGTAGCCTTAGAGATTGTCAAAATTTTAAAATTGTACGTGCACCACAGTTTCAATTTCAAAATTTAAAAGGATTAAATATTAACATAGAGCCAACAGAATCGGAGTATAGTCAAAGTGAAGATATTATTTTGCTATCAAATTCTACTTGCTTTATTATGCCGACAGTAAGCTATATTAAAAGTATGGGATTTGATGATACCGGAAAAAATGAGCACACTTTAAATATTTATTTAAAGACAATAAATGCAAATTTAAAGCCTAGTTCCGTTGATATTAAGTTTCAAATAGAAATGACTAACAGATATGGTGAAGTAATCTTTGAACAAGTTGTATCATCTTCTGCGTATGTAACGTTTACTCACTTCAAAACTTTGAATGAAGCATACACACAAGCTTTAGAGAAAATAAATTGGCATAAGATTGCTTCGTTCTTGAAAGAAAGCAGTGAACCAAAACAACTTGCAAAGGAAGAACCAAGAAAAGAGGTTGAGGGATATGGCAATACTGCTTTGGAAAATACTATCATTCGTTGGGATGTACAATCTCGTCCTGCGGGAGCAGATGTTTTTTCATAGAATGTTTCCGTGTCCGGAGCTCCGATGAAAAGAATCCACTCAATGTTGAGTTGTTTCAGATATGCTGTCAGATTATCAAGGATTTTTTTACCGATTCCGAGTTTTCTGCATTTTTTTGTAACAATGAGATCCAGCAGATATGCGTCACTGACTCCATCGGAGAGAGCCCGCATGAACCCGATCAGTTTCCCCTGATAATAAGCGGCTGAAACAGCAAATGTTCCCCGGAGCATTTTTTCTGTTTCAGTGATATTTGCATGATCCATCCATCCGGCTTCGACATAGAGTTCTGCCGCCTCCTGGATCTGACCTGGCTCATAGCCATCGATTACCCAGCAGTTATCGTAGCCCTTTCCGTAATTCAATGCAGGGAAATCTGCCTTGATTTCTGCACCAAGAGCCTTAGCAACTGAATTGATGTAACCGTTAACATCACCTTCGAAGAGATCTGAACGAACAAATGCCTGTTCAAGAAGACAAACTTCCTTGATCTGCTTTGCAAGACGACCCTGTACAAGACCTGCGAAGATCTTGTTTTCAACGATCTCAGCCTTGTGTGAAACTGCGATTTCAGCAAGAGTAGCCATAGCTTCCTTTGAAATGAAGTTGGGGAAGTTCTTCTTCTGCTTCTGATCAAGACCCTTGAAGATTTCTGCATCCTCGTCGCTCCACTTCTTTGAAGAAATAGCTTCTTCTGTGAGGCTGTTGAGGATGGGTACGGGAAGTGAATCGGGCTTGTTGAGAGCGCTGTCAATTGTGATTGACTTCATCTTAGCGAATTCTTCCTCTGAAATGTCAGCCTTTGAAAGATATTCGGGGCTCATAGCAGCAATCTGCATTGCTACGTTCTTGCTCATTGCAACGAATTCATCGTTAGCAGCTGTTGCATCGTCAACATCAAATGCAGCAAGAACACCTACTGAACCGCCTGCATGAATGTATGATGTTGTG
>CALDHX010000027.1 GCA_937901525.1 uncultured Bacteroidales bacterium | reverse complement strand
AACTTAAAAATCATGGAAAAAAAATCAAACTTAGGATTGGAAATAATCTATTGGGTATTATTACTTATTACAATTAACGTCTTTGCTGGATTATTCTGTTGGCATGGAATGGAAATGTTTGCATTGTGTTTAATACCTGTTGGAATAGCATTAGGAATATGGCAAATCATTAGAGAAAAGAAAGCAGGAGAAAAAATGACTGTTGTTATGTTAAACTTTTTTACTAAGTTTTTCTTAATTATAGGCTTAGTCTTTGAGGCAAACCACTGGCCAGGAAGTATACTTATGTTATGGCTTTCATTTCTTCTTTACTTTATTTCAGTTGCTGTTTCATCTTGCATTGCAGTTTACAAAGAAAGAAATGAAAGATTGTACATTGTATTGTTTATAGCAATATTATCATATTGCATAACTGCTTTAATACATTATGTGCACACATTACACGGTATGATTGAATAATGGAAAATGAAGTAAAAGAACAAAGACCGCCTTATGCAAGGACGGTTTTTATTTTAGGATTCCTCTCTGTTACGATAGGAATTGTGCTTTTCGGTTTATTAGGAATAATAGGCGTAATTTTAGCACGTAAAGGAATTAAGGCTTTTGAAGAAAATCCAGGATTATATTCTATGAAAGGCTATAAAACTCTAACAAGAGGCTTCTATATGTCTGTAATCGGAAGTACTTGGGTGCTTATGTTCTTGATATTACCGTTCTTAAAATTTATTTGATTAACGAATAAAGCATAAACTTATGAATAGAAAAATTTCAACAATACTTTTAGTATTTACAGTTTTGTTTGCAATTAGTAATACATTGATTGCACAAAATCAAATAGAGGGAAAATGTATTAAAACTATGGAAGGCAATGTTGATGAGCCTGTAATAAATTCCGTAGCGTATAGTCCCGATGGAAAATACATTGTTAGTTGTTCTGATAATGGTGATATACAATTTTGGAACGCAAAAACAGGTGAGGAAAACACTACTTGGAAGAGTCGTGAAGCTAAATTTGCAATGTTTAGCCCAGATGGAAAACATATTCTTATAGGAACAGAGCATAATGATATTGAAATAGAATGTATTTCTGAGTGGTATCACCCATACACAAAAAGTAATATAGTTTCTTCTTCTACTCCTGAGGGAGAAACCTATCGTTCTTGTAACATAACCTTAGAAGGACATTCAGAAAGTGTGGAATGTGCAGCATTTAGTCCCGATGGAAAAAAAGTTATTAGTGGTTCATGGGACGGAACTATTAAAGTATGGAGTTTAAACACAGGAAACTGCATTCAAACCTTAGGTTGGGGGTTAGATAATATTAGTTCTGTAGCATACAGCCCCGATGGAAAATATTTTGTTGGAGCAGGAAGTAAAATGGTTGAAGAAGAATTTATTACAGAAAAAGGTGATACTGCTGTTAGCTTTACTTCTGTAGTTGGTGATATAAAGATTTTTGATGCTAAAACTTATGAGTGTGTTAAAACTCTAAACACAAAAGGTGATGGATTGCAAATATACTTAGCATATAGTCCTGATGGAAAATATATTATAAGTAGTAGAGGAGGAAAAACTATTCAGATGTGGGACGTAGAGAAAGGAGAATGTGTTAAAACCTTAGAAGCAAGTGCTGGAAGCGTTAGTTGCTTGGCTTATAGTCCTGATGGAAAATATATTGTCAGCGGTTCAAACCAACCACACAGCAAAACACCGGATAATAACGTTAGAATATGGAACGCAGAGACAGGAAAATGTATAAAAACTTTAGAAGGACATACAAAAGGTGTTCGTTCCGTAGCATTTAGTCCTGATGGAAAATACGTTGTCAGCGGTTCTAATGATAATACTATTAAGATTTGGGAAATAAAGTAAAGAAAAAACAAATTTAAATTAATAATTAAAAACTTAAAAATCATGGAAAAAAAATCAAACTTAGGATTGGAAATAATCTATTGGGGATTATTGCTTATGGTACTTAATGTTTTTATCGCTACATTCCATTGGCCAATGGGAATGTTTGCAACATGTTTAATACCTGTTGGAATTGCATTAGGAATATGGCAAATCATTAGAGAAAAGAAAGCAGGAGAAAAAATGTCTGTTATTATTTTAAACTTTTTAACAAAGATATTTTTACTTACAGGCTTAGTTTTTAAAATGAATCATTGGCCAGGAGGTGCGATAATGTATCTTTTTGCTATTCTTCTTTTCTTTGCATCAGTTATTGTTTCTTCTTGCATAGCTGTTTATAAGGAAAGAAATGAAAGATTATACATTATATTATTGATTGCCATATTATCAGCTCAAATATACGCATTCTAAGGATAATAAAGTAATGGAAAATGAAATAAAAGAACAAAGACCGCCTTATGCAAGGGCGGTCTTTATTTTAGGATTCCTCTCTATGACGATAGGAGCAGTGCTTTTAGGTTTATTAGGCATTATCGGAATATTTTTAGGTCGTAAGGGAATGAAGGCGTTTGAAGAAAACCCTGGATTATACTCTCTGAAAGGGTATAAAACTCTTACAAGAGGATATGGAATGTGTATTATAGGAAGTGGTTGGTTAATAGTTGGAATAGTATTGATTTTATTCTTATAGAACTTGTATAACAAAAAAAGGAGAAGCCGTTTGACTTCTCCTTTTTTATTATTGGTTTTGTGATTTCTACCAAGCGAATAATGGTCTGTTTTCCATCATTGCGTTTACTTTCTTACGAGTTTCAGCAATCAATGCTTCGTTGTTTACGTCAGAAAGTACTGCATCAATCATTTCAACTATTGTTTCCATTTCGTCTTCTTTCAATCCTCTTGTTGTGATTGCAGGAGTTCCTACTCTAATTCCTGATGTTTGGAATGGAGAGCGTGAATCGAATGGAACCATATTTTTGTTTATTGTAATATCTGCTTTAACCAATGTGTTTTCTGCAACTTTTCCTGTAAGTTCAGGGAATTTTGTTCTAAGGTCTATAAGCATTAAGTGGTTATCTGTACCGTTAGAGATAACTTTGTAACCTCTTTCAATAAAGATTTTTTTTATTTTAATGATTCTAATCCACTTTTTATAAAAGGAAGCATTTCTTCGGCTAAGCGAAACATTTGCGTAGAAAATATTGTTGGGAAACCATCTTCTTCCTCATAGTTTTTCTTAGAATTTTCTATATTTTGTTCAATATTTAGTATTGCCTTTTTGCAATTTAATCCTCCATCAACACTGGTATATACAAATGTTTTGAGAGTATCGCTTAAATTCTTTTCAGGAATAATGAAATTGCTAAAACGATCTGAATGAGCAGAATAATATAACCAAACTTCAAAACAAGGATTGCTTATTATTAAATTTATATTTTCTTGTTCGCATTTATTGCGATAAAATATTATAGCCTCTTTAAAATGATCTACGTCTGTTATTAGAAAGTATTTATCAGGTGAAGGAGTAGATGCTCCTTCTTTATACTCTTTTGTTTTATTTATTGCAAAGTTAAAAATTCGTGGATTGATTTTTATATCATCAGTTTTACTATCAAATTTGTCTTCACGCTCGAATTCAATCTTTATATTAGGAAAAGAGCTTTCGTTTTTTGTGATTTTATTAAAGTAATTAGGTTCTGTTTTTTTCCCTCCTACGAAAATAACAACAAACCATTTAGGTTGCTCAAAAGAATCAACCTTTTGATATTCTAATGGAATGTTATTTATATTTATTTTATCAGTTTCTCTTACGGGATTCTTTGTGAATTTTTCATTTTGTAAGGGAATACTCGGATTACCTTTTTGATATTTCCAATTATTGCTCATTAGCTGCAAATTGTTTTATTGAAGGCACACCACCATATCGTCCATCTTGATACCCTTTTTCGATATTCATATTGTCTTCAATCTTAAAATCATTAAAAGAACGCATTTGTGTGCAACCATTACTCTTTTCCGTAATCCAAAGTTCGTCAGGCGTCATATAACCTTGTGGATTTAGGAATTTCGTTAGATGAGTAGTAAAAATAAATTGCCCATTTGATTCATTGTTTGCAAAATATTCTACAATACGATAAATCAAATTAGGGTGCATACTATTTTCTATTTCATCTATAATTATAATTCCCTTCTGTTTCATCGCTTTATAAAAAGCAGGTATTAAAGTTAAAAGCCTTACAGTACCATCTGATTGATAGGAAATGCCTAAACCTTTTTTATATCCATTAATTCCTAATTGTTCAAAGATAAATTCTCTAACCTTTTTAATGCTATCTTCTATTGTAAAATCATATTCAACTCTATTTTTATTTAATAAAGCAAACGAAACATTATTATTTATATTACTTCTATCAACAATATCTTTAATGATTTCGGCATTATCTTGTTGATTTAGCCATTCGTCAAAAAGTGTTGTTTTTATTGATAATGAATTTGTAATGCCTACATTAAATAATACGTCATTTGCAAAATTCATAAGGTTTTCGTTTTTTGACAACATGTCAATTAAATAAGGTATATTTGAATTTATTGAGATAATATAGAGAGAGTAAAACCAATTGTTTATATCTGAAATCTCCTTGCTTTGAGACAAAACAGGAAATTGTTCATTTAGAGAAAGAATTGACGAATTCGGATTTTTTTCTAATAGACTTTCTGTTGATTCTTTGTTAGTTACCAAATCCGATTCAATTGAATTTCCATTTCGTTCAAAAATAATTTGGTTATCTTTTTGAGATAAACCAGATTTAAAGAAACGTTCTGTAATGTGAGAGTTTATTTGCAGTTCGTAAATGTAGTAATCGTTATTTTGAGAGAACTCTATCCTAAAATAAATAGGCGATTTATCTGATTCAGTTAGTTGAAACTTATATCTGTTTAAATTTATTGAAGATAAAAAATCTTTATCTTCAATAAAGTGTTTCAAAAAAGCAAATGCTTTGACAAAGTTTGATTTTCCTGCACCATTTTCTCCGTAAATTGCAGCCTGTTTTAATAATGGTATTTGTTGATTTATGGTGTGATATTTTAAATGTTCTCGATATGGATTAGGGAACATATCAAATACAACCTTATTGTAAAACGATAAAAAGTTTTCTATTTCTATTCGGAGTAACATATTTGTGTGTTTTTGCTTTAATAAATCATTGCAAAAGTACAATATTTTTTTGTATTACAAAAATTATGTGATACCTTCACAACTTAGTCCTTAATACAAATAAAGATAAAAAATGTTTTTCTCACAAATTAATTTTTGAAATTTATGGAAGGTAAAATGAAAAAGGTAAGTTACATTTTTTTTGCTTGCAATAGTAGTGGTGTCTTTGATAATATTTCAAATAGTCGCTAAAATAGATGCTCTTGATGAATATGAAAGATTAAACTAATAACAAAAAAAGGAGAAGCCGTTTGACTTCTCCTTTTTTATTATTGATTTTGTGATTTCTACCAAGCGAATAATGGTCTGTTTTCCATCATTGCGTTTACTTTCTTACGAGTTTCAGCAATCAATGCTTCGTTGTTTACGTCAGAAAGTACTGCATCAATCATTTCAACTATTGTTTCCATTTCGTCTTCTTTCAATCCTCTTGTTGTGATTGCAGGAGTTCCTACTCTAATTCCTGATGTTTGGAATGGAGAGCGTGAATCGAATGGAACCATATTTTTGTTTATTGTAATATCTGCTTTAACCAATGTGTTTTCTGCAACTTTTCCTGTAAGTTCAGGGAATTTTGTTCTAAGGTCTATAAGCATTAAGTGGTTATCTGTACCGTTAGAGATAACTTTGTAACCTCTTTTTACGAATGCTTCTGCCATTGCAGCTGCGTTTTTCTTAACTTGTTTGATGTATTGTGCGTAATCTTCTGTTAAAGCTTCGCCAAATGCAACTGCTTTCGCTGCAATAACGTGTTCAAGTGGTCCTCCTTGACAGCCAGGGAATACTGCTGAGTCTAAAACTGCACTCATCATTTTGATTTCTCCTTTTGGAGTTGTTTTTCCCATTGGGTTTTCAAAATCTTTTCCCATTAAAATCAAACCACCTCTTGGTCCACGAAGAGTTTTGTGAGTAGTTGTTGTAACGATGTGGCAATATTCAACAGCGTTGTTTAATTCGCCTTTTGCGATTAAACCACTTGGGTGAGAAATATCTCCCATTAAAATAGCGCCTATTTCATCTGCTAATGCTCTCATGCGTTTCCAATCGAAGTCTCTTGAATAAGCAGAAGCTCCTCCTATGATTAATTTTGGTTTGTGTTCTCTTGCCACTTGTTCCATCATATCATAGTCGATTGTTCCTGTTTCTTCTTTAACTCCGTATGAAACTTGGTTGAAATAAGTTCCTGAAATATTTACAGGAGATCCGTGAGAAAGGTGTCCACCGTGATTTAAATCTAATCCCATGAAAGTATCGCCAGGATTTAAGCAAGCAAAGAAAACTGCCATGTTTGCTTGTGCTCCTGAATGTGGTTGAACGTTTGCCCAGCAAGCACCGAATAATTCTTTTGCTCTATCAATTGCAAGTTGTTCTGATTGGTCTACGATTTGGCAACCACCATAATATCTTTTTCCAGGGTAACCTTCTGCGTATTTGTTTGTCATTACGCTACCCATTGCTTCCATTACTTGGTCAGAAACAAAGTTTTCAGAAGCAATCAATTCAATTCCTTTTGTTTGTCTTTCTCTTTCCTTTTGGATAAGGTCAAAGATTTGTGTATCTCTTGTCATAACTAAAATGTATTTTTAATTTTCTTTAATTTAAGGTGCAAAGTTATGAAATTATTTCTGAATTTTTCTTAGATTTCTAATAAATGTTATATCTTTGTTGTATTATATCAAGAAAATAATCAAGAAAAAAGATGGTAGAAAAGGACATTCGTTGGATACAAAGATTTAATAATTATCGTAGAGCCTTAGAGAAATTCAATCAAGCCGTTGATATAATTTCAAATAAATTGGAGTGGGGAGAGGAAATTGATGATTTGTTGGAAGAGGGTTTAATACAAAGATTTGAATATACTCACGAATTGGCTTGGAAAGTAATGAAAGATTATGCTCAATATCAAGGATACACAAATATTCAAGGCTCTCGCGATGCTTTTCGTAAGGCTTTTGAGATGGGAATAATAGAAAATGAGGCTTGGATGGAATCTATAAACGATAGAAATCTTACTTCTCATAATTATGATGATGAAACAGTTACGGAAATCTTAAAAGCAATAATAGATACCTACGCTCTATTGTTTAATGATTTTGAAAAAAAGATGCTCTCTTTTTGTTTTTAATATGTTATACGGATTAAAAGTTTCGGAATTAGAAAAATTAAATGCTTTATTTGCAAAAAATGAGCAAGTAGAGTCTGTGATATTATATGGTTCTCGTGCGAAAGGAAATTACAAACCTTTTTCCGATGTTGATATAACTTTGAAAGGAGAGAGCCTTACAAGAAAAGACCTCAATAGAATAAGTCTTGCGATAGATGATTTGTTGCTTCCTTATCAGTTTGATGTCTCTATATTTCATACATTAAAGAACAAAGAACTTATTGAGCACGTTGAAAGAGTAGGAATAGTTATTTACACAAAAAAATAGTTAGTTATGGAAAAAGAAAGAAAACAAAACAAGAGTGCTGTTTGGATTATGGCAGCGGTTATTTTGATTGCTTCTTGTGCAATCGGCTTTTCGGTTTATAAAGGCTTGAAAGCAGTCTCTATGGGCCAAAGAGTAGTAACTGTAAAAGGTGCTTCGGAACTTGAAGTCAAAGCAGACGTTGGCAGTATGTCGATTCGCTTTGCGATTCTTCAAAATACGCTTCAAGATGCGTTGAGAGTATCAAAGGAAAAAGAAACAATAGTAGTTGATTTTTTGAAAGAAATTGGCTTTACCGATGATGAAATTTTCGTAGGCAAAGTTAGTTATGATGAATATACAAATGATAAAACAAAATACGTAAGAGGTAGCGTAAGACTTTTTGTAAAGAGTAAAGCAATTGAAAAAGTGCAAACTTTGGAAAAAAGAGTTACCGAGTTATATGAAAGAGGCGTTGTGATAGATCAAGACTATTGGGACGATGGAGCAAGTTATGAAATATCAGATGTTAATGTCTTTAAGCCAAAACTAATAACTGAAAGTATGGCTAATGCGAAAAAAGCAGGAGAACAATTCGCAAAAGATGCGGAAAGCAAGTTGGGAAAAATGAAAACTGCATGGCAAGGACAAATCTCAATAGAAGACTTAGACGAAACAACCCCACATATTAAGAAATGCAGGGTTGTCAGTACTATAACCTATTATTTGGAAGATTAATTAAGATTTTGCGATTTCTTCTTTAATCTTACTCCAACGTTCTGGGCACATTTTTGTGCCCATTATTTCTATTACGTTTCCGGCAAGCACACTTCCCATTTTTCCACATTGATTTAAAGGAAGGTCTTGGCATAATCCTGCAAGGAATCCACTTGCGTAAAGATCGCCTGCACCGGTTGTGTCTATTTTTTCACGTTTTACTTCTTGAATCGTTGTGATTTCTCCATTGTGTTTTATGATTGAGCCTTTTGCTCCAAGTTTTACAACGGCAATGTTGGCGTATTGTGCAATTATATGTACGGCTTCTTCGGCTGAGGTTTTAGTAAATGCTTCTGCTTCTTGTTCGTTTGCAAATATCACTTCAACTCCTTTGCATACTTCTTGCAAAAACTCTAAGTTTTCTTCAACTACGTTGTATGAAGCAAGGTCTATGCTGATTTTACAACCAGAGAGTTTTCCGCATTCAATGATTTTTTTGAATAAATCTCTATTTGAAATCAAGTATCCTTCAATATGAAGATAGTCATATCCTTCAAAAAGTTCTTTTGTAATAAGAGAAGCGTTTAATTCAATAGCTGCACCAAGGTGAGTAGCGAATGTTCTTTCTCCGTCTTTGGAAACAAGGGCTAAGGCTAAGCCTGTTTGAGTTGTTTCGCTTTTAAAGAAGTTTGTCTTTATGTTATTTTTTTGCATATCTTCCATATAGAAATCTCCATATTGGTCTTTTCCAACCATTCCTATGTATGCAGTTTCTATATTAAGGTTTGCAAGTCCGTTTGCTGTGTTTGCGGCACTTCCTCCTGTTGAAATTTCGCTTTTAAGTTTAGAAGTAGCCTCTTGTAATCTGATAGAGTCTTCTTGACTTATGATTTGCATACTTCCTTTTGGTAAGTTTTCACTTGAAAGCATATCATCGTTTTCAAGCAAACATATCTTATCGACAAGAGCGTTGCCTATACATATTGTTTTGTTACTCATTGTTTTCTGTTGTTTGGTTTTGTTCAAATGTAAAGAAACTAAAATTCACTTTTCCGTAATTTCTTTGCTCTGTAAAATAAGGATTGTCAGAGAAATTATGTTCTTTGGAGTGTTCAAGTATGAACATTCCGCCTGGTTTTACAAAAGATTTTAAAACAAGTGAAGGAATCATATCAAATTGTTTTAAATCGTAAGGTGGATCGGCAAAGACTAAATCGAAGCTTTGCTGACTTCTACCTAAGAAATTAAACACATCGGCTCTTAAAGCAAAGAGATTTTCTATTTCAAGCGTTGTACAAGTTTTTTTTATGAAGTCAATACACTTCGGACTCTCATCAACGCTTGTAACATATCTTGCTCCACGAGAAATAAACTCAATGCTTATTGCTCCTGTACCTGCAAAAAGGTCAAGCACTCTTGTTTCTTCAAAATCTATTCTATTGTTTAGAATATTAAACAAGCCTTCTCTTGCCATATCTGTTGTAGGACGGACCGGCAAATTCAAAGGTGGATTTAGTCTTCTTCCTTTTAAATATCCTGAAATTATTCTCATCTAAGATTTAAGCAATTACTAAGAAATAGTTTTGTAGGTTTATTGAATCAAATTCACAGCCTACTTTTATGTTTTCCATAGGATTTGCAAATGAAACGTCCTTAATGTATTTGCGAAGAAGCGTTAATTCTTCTTTTTCATAGTTTTCACCTGTCAAAAGTGTCTTTACTTCGGCAGTATCTACCGATAGTTGTTGCAAAGTGAATAAAATGAAATAAATTAAGTCGGCTGCATTTTGATATTCAAAGCTATTGCTTAGCACAAATGAGTTTCCTTTGAATAAAACTATATCACAAGCATTTTCTCTTTTGTTTAAAAGGAGTGTGTTTTGAGAAAAACGAGTGATGTCGTAGGTATATTCTGCCATTATTTGATGCTGACAACAATATTCTGCATTTGGCATAAGGATTTTTACGCCACTATAAGTGTGCATAGGGTAAGCGTAAATTGAAACAGCGTCTAATTTTTCAGAAATGTTTGATAAAACAGTCTCATTGCTTAAAACATTAGACACAGTTTTGATATAATCCTTGTTTTTTGTTGAATCATATAATTTAAAAGGCACCCAAACATTTTTTGTGCTTTGACAAATTATGCGAGTCTTAGCAAACTTGAACATTTTTATGCCGATTGAAGAAAAACATTCTCTAATTCTATTCATGACTTGTGGAATGCTTCCTGTTGTATCAACTTCAAATTCGCCAACGCATAACAATCTTAAATTATTATTGTTAATCAACGAAAAAGAAAATCCATTTGCTTTAAGGCAAATGGACAATCTTGTCTCGTTGGAAACAATATTTTCTTCAACTTGTAGAAGTTGTTTTACTTTATATGTCTCCATTTTTATTATGTTTCTTTATTCCCAGTTTCCGTCTGTGATAGGTTGTTCTAAGTCTCCAACTTTCCAACCTGGATATTTATTTTTATCTTCTAATTCTGCTTTTCTGTTTACAACATCTTGTCTGTCCATTCCAAAAGTGTAAGTGTCAATAGAAGCAGTTATTTGGAAAACAGGAACTTCCAAACCTCCTTTGTTTACTTTCTTAGCACTCATTTCAAAAATCTCTTTTCCGTTGTCTTTTGAGAAAGGAATGTATTTCAAGTTGTTTACTTGCTCAACAGAAGTTAAGAGTTTCTTTTCTTCAACTAATTTTTTGATTGGCTCAACCCAAGTTGTATCTCTACGAAGTAAACCTTTCTTTTGAGCTTCAAACTCAGTCATAGCATCAGGGTCATATCCTGGAAGGAAACTTTTTTGAACCATTGGTACTCTTCCTGTATTCAAGAACAACAATAAAGAATCTATGTCATTACAAAACTCTCCGTGAGCAGATTTGTAAAGTTCTTGAATTGCTCTTAAATCTTTTAATTTAGTAATTACTTGTTCTGAACGTTTGTTGTACTCGTTTTCAAATTTTACTGGACGCATAATTGAGTTGTAAAGCACAACTATCAATACGACTGCTACTACTATGAGTACCGCTGAAATAATTCTATTTCTTACTTTCATTGTTATTTATATTTTTTTGTTATTTACTCTATTTAATCCCTTATTTTAAAACTGCAAAGTTAAGGTATTTAGTTAAAAAAACAATATTCTTTTGAATTTTTTTTATTGATTTTGTTCAATATGTTGAGTAATTACCTTAATGTTTTCTTTGTTTTTCAAATAATTTGCTAATTTTTGAGCGAAGAAAACACTGCGATGTTGTCCTCCGGTGCAACCAAAATAAACAGAAAGATTAGAAAAACCTCTTCTTTGATACTCTTTGCAACTTTGATTGATTAAAGAACAAACATTTTTGAAAAATTCTTGCACTTCTTCCTTTTCTTCCAAAAAGTCAATCACTTCTTTATCTAATCCATTCAACGATTTATACTCTTCATATCTACCCGGATTAGGCAAAGCCCTACAATCAAAAACAAATCCTCCGCCATTTCCCGAAGTATCATGAGGATAACCCTTCTTATATGAAAAACTTTTTATGTTTACATTAAGAACACAATTGCTCTTACTTATAGAAAGTAGTTTTTCGTTAGTGGTAATTTGTTGAAATATATTGTGTAGAGCGGGTAATTCAATAGGTAGTTTAATATTTTCTTCTAAAAATCTTATGTTTTCAATAGCAAAAGGAATGCTTTTCAAGAAATGTTCCTTTTTTTGAAAATATCCTCTATATCCATACGAGCCCATAGCCTGCATAATGCGAATATAAACGTAGGCATAAAAGTGTGCAATGAAATCTTCTTCGTTTATGTCAATGTATTTTTTGACTTCTTCAATGTAGATTGCTAATAATTTCTCTCTTGCCTGAGGACTAAGATTTGCTTTTGCATCATAGAGAAGCGAAGCAATGTCATATTGCAAAGCACCTTTTCTTGCACCTTGGAAATCAATGAAAAATATTTCGTAATTGTCTTTTAACATTATGTTTCTCGACTGAAAATCTCTGTAAAGCAAGAAATCACAATTGCAATTCAAAAGATAATTTTCAAGGACTTCAAAATCGTTTTCTAATTCTTGCTCATTAAAAGGAATATCGGCAAGTTTTAAAAAATAATACTTAAAGTAATTCAAATCCCATTGAAGACTTTGCAAATCAAAAGCCTTTCTCGGATAAGCATTAGTAAAATCAAAACCTTTTCCAGCCTCAATTTGAATCTTAGGAAGCGTTCTTACGATTTTACTATAAATATCTAAAATTTCATTTTCCGAAGCTGAGGAAATAAAATCAAACAAAGTAGTATTTCCCAAGTCTTCTAAAAGATAAATATCCTTTTCTTCATCAACAGCAATAATAGCAGGAACATTTATTCCTTTGGCTTTTAGTTGTTTTGCAAAGTCTATAAAGGCTAAATTCTCTTTTTTGTCGCCATTGTAAGCAGCTAAGACTTTTACAACTTCGGTTTGACAACGAAAATACTTGCGTGAAGAACCATGAGCAGCAATTTCGCAAATGCTGTTAGGCTCTACACCAAATGTTTTTTTGAATAAATCTTTAATATTCTCTTTCATTTAAAATACTTTCAGCAATCTTCAAGTCAAAAGGTGTAGTAATTTTAATGTTTTCTCTACACCCCTCTACTATATGTATTTTTTCTCCTATTGCCTCTACAAGAGAAGCATCATCAGTAAAGCAATCTTTATATGGAGTTTCGTATGCTTTTTTAATAATCTCATATTTGAAACACTGAGGCGTTTGAACAAGATATACATCGTTTCTATTTACAGCCGTTTCTTTGTAACGAACACTTTCAATGCTTTTGCAAGCACACACAACTGCCCCTTTTTCTTCGGCTTTTGCAAAACAACTCTCAAAAATCTCTCTATTGACAAAACATCTCACTCCATCGTGAATAGCAACCAAAGAAACATTCTTGCCTTCTAAGGCTTTAAGTCCCGAATGCACCGAAAAAAATCTCTCCTTTCCTGCCTCAGCCAAAATATGCTCAACCTCGCAAGAATATTCCTTGCACATATTTTTCCAAAACTCAAACATTTCTTTGGCAATCACAAGAACTATTGTCGCATTTGGCACAGCTTTGCTAACAGCTTCAAGCGTCCTTATAAGAATAGGCCTATCCTTTAAGAGAAGATATTGCTTAGGTAAATCTCCTCCAAGTCTTTTTCCAACACCTCCTGCAACAATAATTATCGCCTTAGATGATGAGCATTGCATCTCCGTAAGTTAGGAATTTATATTCTTTTTCTATTGCGTATTTATAAGCTTCCATTACTAAATCATAACCACCAAAAGCAGCAGTCATCATCAACATAGAAGACAAAGGCGGGTGAAAATTAGTTATCATAGCATTTGCAATTGCAAAATCATAGTGAGGGAAAATGAATTTGTTAGTCCAACCACTATAAACCTTAACTCTATTGCCTGTTATAGCAGATGTCTCAACAGCCTTCATAGTTGTTGTACCTACAACACACACTTTATTACCTCTTTCCTTAGTTGTGTTGATTATATTAGCATTAACATCATTAATTTCCATTTGTTCTGAGTCCATTTTATGCTTAGTTAGGTCTTCAACTTCTATTGCTCTAAAATTTCCTAAGCCACTATGAAGCGTTACGTATGCAGAATCTATGCCTTTTATTTCCATTCTCTTTAATAATTCACGAGAAAAATGGAAACCAGCAGTAGGGGCAACTACCGCACCCTCGTTTCTTGCATAAATAGTTTGATAACGAAACTCATCTTCCGGCATTAAACCTCTCATTCTTAATAAATCATCAGGAAGCGGAGTGTGTCCAAGCTTTTTTAATAGATTATGAAATTCTTCATTGTTGCCATCAAATAAGAATCTAAGAGTTCTACCTCTTGAAGTAGTGTTGTCAATTACTTCTGCAACCAATTCGTTGTTTTCTCCAAAATATAATTTGTTGCCGATTCTTATCTTACGAGCAGGATCAACTAAAATATCCCACAAACGCGTGCTTTCGTTAATCTCTCTAAGAAGAAAAACTTCTATTTTTGCATTAGTCTTTTCCTTTGTTCCATACAAACGAGCAGGGAAAACCTTAGTATCGTTGAATACAAACAAATCTCCATCATCAAAATAGTCTAAAACATTTTTGAAAATCTTATCTTCGATTTGTCCTGTTGCACGATTGACTACCAAAAGGCGAGATTCATCTCTTTGTTTAGCAGGAACTTCCGCTATAAGTTCTTTTGGTAAATTGTATTTAAACTGAGAAAGTTTCATAACAAGAAAATTATTTACTGATTTGAAAAACTGCAAAGATACAACAGAAATAAAAAAAAACCAAATGAAAGATTGAAAAAGTGAAACAAAGAAATAATTTACCAACCCTTTGCAAAAAAAATGTCTTATGAGCCTTCAAAAGCAAAATAAAAAACTTTCACCAAGAGTTAAGCCCAAATGCGTGCGATATTTTCAAACAAAAGATTTCTGTCCGCAAATTTTAAGAATACAAGCCCTTATTAAAAAACACTAAATCAAAGACTTAACTTTTTAAAGCCTTGAAAACGCCAATTTTTTCTTTGTTTTAGCAAAATTTTTACTTGATTTCAGCGAAATAATTCTTGATTTTAGAAAATTATTTCTTTGCTTTTTTCAATTTTTTCTTAGCTTTTTTCAAATTTTTCAAAGACTCCACTCTCCAAAGCCATAATTGGCTAAAATTTTACTCCAATTTTCGTCAATTTTTCGCAAAAAATTCCGCAAAAATCCCAAAATGAAATTCCCGTAAAATAAAGATGTTTTTCCTTAAAACTTTGTTCGCAAGTTTTTTGTGCTTTTAAAAATTTGTTTTACCTTTGTTTTATTAAAATAAAACTCACAATAAAGCAAATACGATGAAGATTGATAAAGAAAAATTAGAGAGTGTTGAAGCAAAACTCTACGCTATATTGGATGAAATCAAAGAATATAAAAATAGTATTCAAGAGGAGATAGATGTAACTAAGTTTAAGTGTCTTCAAACATTAGAAGGACACACTTCTTTAGTTACTTCCGTATCATATAGTCCCGATGGAAAATATATTGCGAGTGGTTCATGGGATAAAACCATTAAGATATGGGACGCAACCACAGGAGAGTGTCTTAAAACCTTAGAGGGACATTCAAAAGAAGTTACTTCTATATCATTTAGTCCTGATGGAAAATTTATTGTCAGTGGTTCATATGATTATAATATTAAAATATGGGATGCAATCACAGGAGAATGTTTAAAAACCATAGACGCATATTATGGTGGTGTTGAGTGTGTAGCATATAGTATTGACGGAAAAAGTTTTGTTACCGGTTTATGGGATGGAACGATTGATGTATATTGTGTAGAAACGGCGCATGTTATAACAACTATAAGAGAACGTAAACGTAAATGGGCAAGATCTGTATCTTATAGTCCTAATGGGAAATATATTGCAAGTGGTTCTGAGGATAAAACAGTAAAAATATGGGATATTAATACGGGAAAATGTTATATAACTTTAAAAGGACATTTAAATTTTGTTGAATCTGTAGCGTATAGCCCAGATGGAAAATATATTGTTAGTGGTTCTGTAGATGATACTTTAAAGATATGGGATGTTGATAAAGGAGAGTGTCTTAAAACTTTAAAAGGACATTATTTTGAACTTCGTTCGGTGTCTTATAGTCCAGATGGTAAATATGTTATTAGTGGTTCTGGAGATAGAACCATTAAAATATGGGATGTTAGTAATGGAAAGTGTCTTCAAACTTTAGAAGGTCATACAAATGATATTTATTCTGTAGCATATAGTCCAGATGGAAAATATATTGTTAGTGGTTCAGGAGATGATACTATTAAGATTTGGGGAATGGAGTAGATAATAAATTTTGTATGTTTACATTATAAGAAATAATATAAAATAAAAACTAATTAAATATGAAAACAGATAAAGATATATTAAGTAGTATTGAAGCAAAACTCTATGCAATATTAGATGAAATCAAAGAATATAAGAAAAATATTAAAGAAGAGATAGACGTAACTAAGTTTAAATGCCTTAAAACGTTGAATGTGGATTCTGGCAGAGTATGTTCAGTAGCATATAGCCCTGATGGAAAATATATTATAAGTGGTTTGTTAGATAAAAATATTAAAATGTGGGATGCAAATACTGGTGAATGTCTTAAAATTATAAAGAGTGGTCATACTAGAGAGGTGGATATTTTATCGTATAGTCCTTCTGGAAAATATTTTATTAGTGCATCATCTGGCACAAGACCTATAAAGATATGGGATGTAAGTACAGGAAAATATATAAAAATATTAAGGGAACATCATTCTTGCTTTGTTTATTCTGCTATATATAGTCCTGATGGAAAATATATTGCTAGTGTAGATGTAAATAATATAAAAATATGGGAAGCGAGTACTGGTGTATGTCTTAAAATCTTAAAAAAACATTTAGGTTTTAAAGCATCAATAGCGTTTAGTCCAGATGGACAGAGAATTATTGGTGGTTCGTACGATAATATTATTGAGATGGTTGATGTGAAGACAGGAAAGAGTATTCAAACATTTAAAGGACATTTAACTGAAATTGCATCTGTAGCATATAGTCCCGATGGAAATTATATTGTTAGTGGATCTCATAACTTTAATTTTAGTCATTTAAATAAGTATCCTAGATGGGATTCTAATTGTGTCATTAAGATATGGGACGCAAATACAGGAGAATGTCTTAAAAACTTAGAAGGACATACCAATTCTGTCAATTCCGTAGCATATAGTCCCGATGGCAAAAGAATTATCAGCGGTTCAGGGGATGAAACCATTAAGATATGGGATGCAAACACAGGAGAATGCCTTAAAACCTTGGAGGAACATTCAGATGAAGTCAGATCCGTAGCATTTAGTCCCGATGGTACAAATATAATCAGCGGTTCGGATGATGGAACCATTAAGATATGGGGAGTAGAGTAGGGATTTGATTTTCTAACTCAAAGAAAAACGCTCGTGAGTCTTTGAAAAATTTTGACTTGCGAGCGTTTTTATTTTCTTTAATAAAGTTTGAAAATTATAATTGCACTATTAGGCTTATGTAATTAGGGGCTCCGTAGCGGTGATATTCGTTTCGTGAGTAGCAAAGGCGGAAGCGTGAGTAGTTTATGCCGATTCCGTAGGATAAGCCTGCAAGTGAGAATGCGTCTTTTAGGTACATTTCTCTGTTTTGTTTCCATGAATAGCCTGCTGCTATGTAAAAATATTTTGAGGGTGTGAATTCTACTCCTATTTGTAGGTGTCGGAATGTGTTGTCAAGTATTCCTACAAATTTATTCTCTTTTGTAACCTCTCCGTTAAGGTCTATTTCGTCTCTTGGATTCAATGGGTCGTCTTCTCTTAGATTCCATTTGTGTAGGTTGGTGATTGCTCCGTATATTGTTAAGGGTGCGTGTGCTAATTTCTTGCTTGCTGCAAGTTGTAGGTCAAAGGGTAGAGAGAAGTCTTCGTTTGCTAATTTTTTTATTTGCTTTCCCATATTTCTTGCCATAAGTGAAACGGCCCAAGTGCGATCGGAGGATTGATAACTTGCGGCAAGGTCTATTGCCAAAGCGAAAGAATTGTAACTTTCATATTGTGAGAAAACGGGTTTTAGATTTGCTCCAATGTAAACGTTGCTATCTAACATTTTTCCCCAAGATAGTGTGAAGACATAATCGGCTGCTGTGAATTTTCCTACTACATCGCCGTTTTCTTCTGTCATATCGAAACTGCCGTAGTTTAAATATTGCACTCCAAGGGCTAAACTTCCTATTTTATCAAGGGTGTGACTGTATGCAAGTGAGGCTTGATTGATGCCAGAGAATAGTGTGGTGTAGGTAATTCCTATGTTGTTGTGATTTTCTTTTCTAAGTGTTGAGGGGTTGTTGATAATCGCTGTAATATCATCACTAAAACAAGGTAGAAAATCCATGCCTAAGGCTGCTGTTTTTGCTGATGAATGTAAGGAAAGTACGGAATAAACTGCGCTTCCGCCGATTTGTGCTTTTGTGGTAAAGCTTGATATTATCAGTATGCTAATTGCTAATAAATATTTCTTCATAATATATTATAACTGAAAAATATATTTCTTATTGTTGTGGTAATAAAAAAAAAGGACGAAGTTAAGAAAACCTCGTCCTTTTGTAGTGTGTTTTTATTTATTATTGAACTATCAATTTTGCTGCTTCTGATGTTTGGTTTGTTATGATTTGTATCATATACACTCCTTTTTCTAAGCCTGATAATGATATTTCTTGTGTGTGTAATCCTGCTGCTTGACGTCCTTTTTCTAAGCTTGATATTAATCTTCCGTTCATATCAAATATGTTAAGTGTAACATTTGATGAAGAAGATAGTGTATAGCTTAATGTTGTGTGGTTTTGTGCTGGGTTTGGATATAAATCTACGTTTGTAGTTGCTGTTTGTTCTACTGAATTTAAACTTACTGGTTCTGGTTTTTCGCTTGCAATGTTGTCATAATTCATAAATAATCCTTTTCCGTAAGTTGCTGCATAGATAGCTCCTGGATATTTTGTTTCGTTGTAAACATTGTTTTGAGCATTTGTTGCTATGTAAGTTGTAAATTGAATAGATGGTAAGTTAGCTGTTTGTTGGAATAAGTCATAAACTGGAACTGCTGGGAATGCTTCTTCTTTTGTCCAAACAACGTTTGCTGCTGTGTAATCAGTTGTTTTGTAAACTCCGTCATCTGTTCCTACGTAAACTGTTGAATCTCCTGTGCTTACTTTTTCTACTAATGCTGAGAAAACTGGTTTTGCATCGTTTTCTAATGTGATAGGAGTAAATACTACGTCTTCTGCATTTTCTGCTGTTAGGTTAGTTGCTCTGTAAATGTTAGCGTTGATTGGTGTATATCCTTGTAGTGTTATGATTGCTACATCGTTGTTTGCGTAAGCTATTGAAGATATACTTCTGTCAAATGAAGCGATTTCTACTGTTGTAAATTTGTTTGCATCATTTGGTGTTCCTCCAAATGATTCTCCGCCTCTGTTTACAGCACTTAAATCATATTGATTTAATCCAGATATTCTGTAAAGTTTTGTTGAAGCAGGTGCATTGTTTGTTGCTTCAATGTCTATTGAAATCAATACTGTGTTTCCGTCTTCTGATGGTGCTATTTCTCTTATTTGACGTTTTCCTTCTTCTGATGAAGTGAAGTTGAATAATTTTACCCAAGGAAGTGAGTTAGGATTATTTGTTTGGTATGTTTTTGTGAAGTTCATTGGTTCATTACATACATATAGTCCGTTTGCTGCTGCAATGAATAATCTACTTCTTACTGGGTTTGATACTTCTATTGAAGTGTCTTGTGTTGTCATTAAATTTAATACTTCTTCTCCTGTGTATTCTGATGTAATTGTGCCAAATCTTTCTGCTGAGAAGACAAAGAAGAATGGGTATCCAAGGTTAGTGCTTTGAACTATTGCAGAGTCTCCGTCTTTTAATTCAAATCCGTGGCTATACATATAGTTTGTTCCGTTTCTTCTTATTGTAAGTTTGTCATTTAATACTAAATAAACTGTGTTTTGTGATGCTTCTGGTGCATTGAATGATTCCCATAATGCTATTGGTGCAATGTATGAAGATTTTTCTACTGATGTTATTGTGTTTGGATGTAAGAATGATAATTCTGTTCCTGCTCCATAGTTCCATGTTTGGTCGTTGATTGATTCGTAATCGTTATTGTCGCTATATGTTCTTGTCATTGCCATATATGGACGTGCTAAAACAACAGGTTTTTTTACTGTTGGAAGAGATTGATGAATAGCTGATGCTAAAACGTTACTTCCTGTTGGAACTGCGTAAGGGTCGATTTGATTTGCTATTGCACTATAACCAGTACTGTTAGGTGACCAAATTGTTTCTGCTGATTTTAATTCTGCACCTGGTGTTGGTATGTAGCTTATTGCATTACTTTCTGCTGCTCCAAATACTGCTCCGTCATTTGTTGAGGCTACGTTGTAATATTGTGCACTTATTAATCCTTTGTTGCAAGCATGCCATTGTACAAATTGTGTTAATGGGTCTTGTTTGTAGATATATACTCCTGCGTCTGTTGCAAGATAAATTTTTATTGAATCTTCTGTTGTTTGTGGATTAGGATCAAATGCTATTGCGTGAATTCCTGCTGGTACGAAATTACCGCTATTTCTTTCTGCTCCACTGCTCGCAATTGTATTGTAGTAGAAAATTGGATCATTGTTAGCGTCAAAACCTGATACTACTGAAGAGCCTCCAGCATAGATAAATTCTTCATCTCTGTCGTTAATAGCAATAGACATTCCTTCGCTTGTTCCAATGTATAGTGAGCCTGATGTTGCAGCTTCCCAACTATTTTCTACTTGTCTGTATATTGCTTCGTTAGAATAGTATCCGTTTCCTGTTGCTTTATAGTAGTTTACTAAAGCATATAGTTTGTCTGTAGTTAAAGAGAAAGATAATTCTATTTTTACTATGATGTCATCTTGACTTAATCCTATTTTATCTTTTGTTAAAGAGTTTGTAAAGGTATTAGATGTTTCAATGTCGTTAGCAATTGCTACTGCTGCGTCATTGTCTAATACGTAAGCAACAGCTACTTTTCCGTTAGCAGAAACTTTTATGTCTGTAACGTTGACCATAGTGTTATTATTTATTGTCGCAGTTTCCCAACTTCCGTTAGAATATACTTTTAAACCTGCATTTTTTGTTGCAACAAATAATTTTCCGCCAACAAATGCCATATCGTTTATGTAAATCCATTCTCCTCCTATGTCATATTTGTCTGGAACTGTTCCTTCCATTTGAGTGAATGAAATGTTTTCTGCAACGAATTGGTATTTTTCTTCATCTGTTTGAAGATTTGCTGCCCAATTTTTATCAAATTCGCTTGATTTGTAAACACCGTTTCCAAGTAATCCTGTCTTGAAGTGTTTTTTTCCTGCTTCTGCTTCTGAATATGAACCTTCTCCTGTTCCTACGTAAATGATACCATTATCATCTTGTGCTATTGAAGTAGCAACATAAGAACTATTTGCACCTTCTCCAAGAGATACTGCTTGCCAATTGTTACCATCGTTAACACTGATAAACAATCCTCCTGTTGGAGAACATGCGTAGATTACGCCATCGTTGAATTTGTCAAACATTATGGTGCGTACACGTCCTGCTACATTGTTTGGACCAATTTGATGCCAACCTGTCAATGTTGAATCTGTAACTTCTTCTCCTTCTGCTATTGCAATAGGAGATGCCTTAGCTGAAGCAAATGCTCCAACAAGAAAGAAAACTGCTAAACTTAAGAGTAACTTTCTGCTTTTCATAACTTACTTTTCTTTATTTCTAAATATTATTAAACTTTTCATCTTTTAAGTCGGCAAAAGTACAAAAAAATAATAATGCGCCAAAATATTTTGACCAAAAAATCAAAGAAATAAAAAATAAAACAAAGAATTATTTTCCTAAAACAAAGAATTATTTTAATATTTCTTACCTTTGCAAGTTGAAGTTTATAATAAATAGAGATGGAAATACGTTTCTTCTCTTAAAAAAAAGTGATTTATACTATATAATTTATGGATATAATAGAATTAAATAAAAGAATTGAACAAGAAAGTGCTTTTGTCGATGCTATGACTTTGGAAATTTCAAAGGTTATAGTAGGACAAAAGAATATGGTTGAAAGATTGATTATTGCTTTATTGGCTGATGGACATATATTACTTGAAGGTGTGCCAGGACTTGCAAAGACTCAAGCAATAACAGTTTTAGCTAAGACAATAAATGCTAAGTTTAGTAGAATTCAATTTACTCCCGATTTATTGCCCGCTGATGTTACAGGTACAATGATATATTCTCCAAAAGAAGAAGCGTTTTTTGTAAAGAAAGGACCTGTGTTTTCTAATTTTGTTTTGGCAGATGAAATTAATAGAGCTCCTGCAAAAGTTCAATCGGCTTTATTGGAAGCAATGCAAGAACGTCAAATAACTATAGGAGAACAAACTTTTAAATTGCAAGAACCATTTTTAGTTCTTGCAACTCAAAATCCAATTGAACAAGAGGGTACTTATCCTTTGCCAGAAGCTCAATTGGATAGATTTATGATGAAAGTAGTTATTGATTATCCAAGTAAAGAAGAAGAAAAACAAATTCTTAGATCTCAAATTGCTGCGAAAAAGGTGGCTGTACGTCCAATAGTTTCTTTGGAAAATATAATTTGTGCTCGTGAAGTTGTTAAAGAAGTTTATTTAGATGCTAAAATTGAAAATTATATTACAGATATAGTTTTTGCAACACGTTATCCAGAAGAATATGGTTTGGGTAAATTAAAATCTTTAATTAATTATGGCGCTTCTCCTCGTGCAACAATAAATTTGGCGTTAGCTTCAAGAGCGTTAGCTTTTGTGAGAAGAAGAGGATATGTGATTCCAGAAGATGTAAGGAGTATTTGCTTAGATGTAATGCGTCATAGAATAGGTTTGACCTATGAGGCAGAAGCAGAAAATATTAAATCGGAAGATATAATCACTGAAATTGTTAACAGAATAGATGTTCCGTAAAAAGATATGTCAACCGAAGATATATTAAAAAAAGTTCACAAGATAGAAATTAAGGCAAGACGTTTATCGCAAGAAGTTTTTGCGGGACAATATCATAGTGCTTTTAAGGGAAAGGGTATGACATTTAGCGAAGTTAGGGAATATGCTTATGGTGATGAAATAAGAAGTATAGATTGGAATGTAACAGCTAGAAGTAATAAACCTTTTGTGAAAGTTTATGAAGAGGAAAGGGAGTTAACTGTGATGTTGTTGATAGATGTCAGTGGTTCTACATTTTTTGGTACAGAACAATCGTTGAAATCTGAAATAATAACAGAAATAGCAGCTGTTTTATCATTCTCAGCAATACATAATAACGATAAAGTCGGAGTAATACTTTTTTCAGATAAAGTGGAAAAATATATTCCTCCTAAAAAAGGCACTTCACATATATTGACAATAATTAGAGAGTTGTTGTTGTTTAAAAAAAATGATGGAGGAACAAATTTTTCTTTGCCATTGGTGTTTCTAAGTAATGTAATAAAGAAAAGAGCAAGTTGCTTTGTGATCACAGATTGCTTTGGAAACTTTGATGATAGCCTACAAATAGTTGCAAAGCGACACGATTTAACTGCAATTTTTGTAAATGATAGACGAGAATTTGAGTTGCCTAATATAGGTCTTGTGCAATTTGAAGATGCAGAAACAAAACAAATGAAATGGATAGATACAACAGATAAAATTACAAGAGAAAATTTTGTAAAGCAAAGACGTAATATTCAATATGAAAATATGTTGAAATTCAATAAATACGGTATAGATAATATTCAAATACTTGCATCGGAAGATTATATAAAATCATTGATAAAATTATTTTCAAAAAGAGGGAAAGCATAAAAATGAAAATAAAACATATAGTAATTCTAATACTATTATCAATTATCACTACAAATTATTTACAATCTCAGGTTGTAAAAGGTCAAGTGGATAAAAAAACTTACAATATTGGTGATAGAATAGAGTTTAGTTTTAAAGTTCCTTTTGATTCAACTCCTCAAACTATCATTGTGAGTAAAAATAATAGTGATAGTTTGGAATTACAGAATACAATAATAGATACTATTTCGGAAAATAATAAAACCTTTTTAAATTACAAGCAATATTATACAAGTTTTATAAGCGGAAATAGGAATGTAGGTGAGGGTGTTGTGATAAAAATAGGCAATGATTTAGATAACATAATAAAAGTATTGCCGACAGAAATAGAAATATTAGAATATCCTATAGACACCAATAAAATAGAAGTAAAAGATATAAAACCTGTACTTGAAGAAAAGTTTACCTTCAAAGAAATTTTGCCTATAATATATGTGTTGTCAGCACTTATAATAATGGGTGTAGGAATTTATTTCCTTGTTTTGTATATAAGGAAAAGAAGACTAAATATTGAAACACCACAAGTGATAGAAGAGCAACCGAAAATACCTTCTCACATTAAAGCTTTACAGTCTTTGGAGGATTTAGCAAAGAAAAGACTTAGTGAGCAAAGACTTCAAAAACAATATTACACAGAATTAACCGAAATACTATGGCTTTACTTAGAAGAAAGGTTTAGAATATCCGCCTATGAAATGACAAGTTCAGAAATTCTTTCGCAAGTAAAACTCAATAACAACATTTCACGCGATAATTATTTGTTATTAGACAACATATTTACAATATCAGATTTTGTGAAATTTGCAAAACATGAAACAGACCAAGTAATAGATAAAAATATGCTATCTAATGCAAAAGAATTTGTTATAAACACAAAAGAAGAAATTGAATCAAATGAGTCTAATAAATAATATAAGTTTTCAGTATCCATATTTGTTACTTCTTTTGCTAATAGTACCATTAATGGTGCTTTATCACATATATTATGATAAAAGAAGGGTAACAAATATTGTTTATTCAGATCTTTCTCAATTTGCAACAGCAAGAAAAACTCTTAAATTAAGATTAAGAAAATTGCCAGATTATTTAAGAATGCTTGCAGTTATACTTATTATAATATCAATTGCGCGTCCTCAGCTAAACACAGCAAAAGATAAACGAAGTGTAGAAGGAATAGATATTGTATTGGCCTTAGATGTATCTACCTCAATGTTGGCAGAAGACTTTAAGCCAAATAGATTAGAGTCTGCGAAAAATGTTGCTAAGCAATTTATAGAAAATAGAAAAACAGATAATATAGGGATAGTAGTCTTTGCAGGAGAAGCTTATACAAAATGTCCTTCAACAATTGACCATAAAGTACTATTAGAATTATTATCATCAACAGAAAGTGGACAAATAGATGATGGAACAGCAATAGGAGATGGGCTTGCGACAGCCGTAAATAGAGTAAAAGACACAAAATCTAAAAGTAAAGTAATAATTCTAATAACAGATGGTGTAAATAATATGGGGGCAATAGACCCAATAACAGCAGCGAGTATAGCAAAAGAATACAATATTAGAATATACACAATAGGAATAGGCAAAAAAGGACATGCACCTTATCCATATTACACTCCATTTGGTAAACAATATCAAAATGTTGAAGTGAAAATAGATGAAGAATTACTAAAAGAAGTAGCATATACAACAGGAGGAAAATATTTCCGTTCAACTAAAAACTCTTCCTTAGAAGAAATCTTTAAAGAAATAGATAAAATGGAAAAAACCAAAATAGATGTTTCTCTTTATAAACATACAGAAGATGTAGGTGATAAATTCATATTGATAGCTTTGATAATTTTGATTTTGGAAATGATTTTACGAAAAACATATTTAAGAACAAATCCGTAATACAATGATACGATTAGAGAATCCCCAACTTTTATATTTATGGATATTGATACCGATATTTTACTTATTGCATTATTTCTACATTAAGTTGAAAAGAAAAAAACTCAAACAATTTGCAGAAGAAAAAACACAACAAATCATTATTCCAGATTTGTCAATAGGTAAACAATATTTTAAATTTACTTTATGGAATTTATCATTTTTCTTTTTAGTTTTAGCCTTAGCCAATCCACAAAAAGGCACATCAGTTGAAAAGAAAGAAAGAACGGGAACAGATCTTATGGTATGTTTAGATGTCTCTAATAGTATGTTAGCAGAAGATCTAAAACCAAATAGAATTAGTAGAGCGAAGCAAGCATTAACGCAATTAGTAAATCAATTAGAAGGAGATAGAATAGGAATTGTAATATTTGCAGGAACTTCCGTAGCTCACCTTCCAATAACCTCCGATTATACAGCAGCAAAGACTTTTATAGAAGTAATAGACACAAAATTAATAGAAACACAAGGCACAGCAATAGCAGAAAGTTTAGAAAAAGCCTATTCTGCTTTTGAGAATCAAGACGAAACTAAGCGTTCAAGAAGTATAATTTTAATATCAGATGGAGAAGATAATGAGGAAGGAGTATTAGATGTAACAAAAGAAATAGCGAAAGAAGGAGTAGTTATAAATACCATAGGCTTAGGACAAACAGAAGGTACACCAATACCTATTTACGATAAAGGTGGACGAAGTCAATATAAAAAAGATGCAAATGGCAACATAGTACTGACAAAATTAAATGAAACACTATTAAAAGAAATAGCAGAAGAAGGAAAAGGAGTCTATATTCGAGCAAATAATACCTCAATAGGATTAGACAATATATTAGCTAGGATAAACAAAATGGATAAAAACGAATATGAAGCAGTGGCTTATAAGAGTTTTGAAAGTAAATTTTATGTTTTTGCGATAATAGCCTTATTTTTCTTATTGTTAGAATGGCTAATTTTTGAAAGAAAGAACAAATACATCAACAGAAAACTATTTTTTGGAAATGAATAAGAATTTTGTATTGATAATTTTTGCATTAATAATCTTTGCCTCTTGTGATAAAGAAAAAAGAAAACTAAGAGAAGGTAATGACTCTTATAAGGAATCAAACTATCAAAAAGCAGAAGAGCAATATAGGGAATCCTTAGTCTCAGATAGTAATTACCTAAAAGCACAATATAATTTAGCAAATGCAAGTTATAAACAACAAAAACAAGAAAAATTACAAACCTCACTAAAATATTACGAAGAGTATCTAAAAGGGAATTCTATTAATGATACAATAAATAATGCGAATGCAATATATAATAGAGGAAATGTAAACTTTCAGTTGTTTAATTCAGATACGACGAATGAGCCATCTGCTAAAATGCAATATTTAGAAAAAGCTTGCGAGGATTACAAACAAACATTAAGATTAAACCCAGAAGATAGTGCTGCAAAATACAACTTAGCATTAACGCAATACTTACTAAAAAAGAATAAAGATAATAAAAATAATCAACAACAGCAACAACAACAGCAACAACAAAATTCTCAACAACAACAGCAACAACAAAAAAAAGATAACTCAGATACTCCTGCACAGCAAAAGAGAATGAAAGACAAAAAAGACATGGAAAGAATGTTGGAAGCGTTGAAAAATAACGAAAAACAAACATTAGAGAAAGTAAAAAAAGAAGAAGAAAAACAAGTTCAAAAAAGGTATATTGAAAAAGACTGGTAAGCTATGAAAAAACACATAACATTATTCTTTATTGCTATAATTTATTCAATAGCACTTTTATCTCAGGAAATAGAATTTAAAGTTGAGGCTCCGAAAGTTGTAGGGAAAGATGAGAGATTTAAAGTAAGTTTCATAATAAATGATGATAATCCCAAGAATTTTATAGCACCTACATTTCAAGACGTAAATATACTAAGCGGACCTAATGTAATGCGAAGTTCTTCTGTGAAAATCATAAATGGAAAGAGAGAAGCAACTACCACAACGACATACACCTATTTTCTTCAAAGCATAAATACAGGTATAATAACAATACCACCAGCCAAGGTAAGAGCTAACGATCGTACTTATTATACAAAGGCAGTAAACATTAAGGTAGAAAAAGATCCAAGTTTACAAACAAGAGCTAAAAATGACCCTAATTATAACCCATACAAACACGCAGATCGTCCAAAAGTCAAGACCTTAGATAGTAAATCCGTATTTGTAAAAGCTATACCGAGCAAAACAAGAGCTGTTGTTGGAGAAGAAATAATAGTATCATATAAACTATACACACTTGTTCCAATATCTGAATATCAAGTTGATAAATTTCCATCTTCACAAGGCTTTTGGGTAGAAGAATTGGACAATCAAACAAAACCATCACTTGAAAAAGAAATAATAGATGGCAAATTATATCAAGTTGCAACGCTAAGACAGGTATTAGTTTATCCACAAAAAACAGGAAAGCTTAAAATTGCACCTATGAGCATAGAAGTCTTAGCTCACATTGAAACAGGAGAAACAAGAAACGAAAGACATTTGACAGGAGACCCTATAATAGATGCTTTTTTCAATGATCCATTCTTTTCAAGACCTTCACGTGTAATAGAGACTGTTAATAAAAAATTAAAGACCAATTCATTGGAAATAGATGTAGAACAATTACCAACTTCAAACAATAATTTTTCAGGAGCAGTAGGACAATTTACAATAGAGACTAAGATAGATACAACACAATGCAAAACAAATGAAGCAATAACCCTTACCTACACTATAAAAGGAGAAGGAAACCTATCATTAATAGATAACATAAATCTTAAACTACCCGATGAATTTGAAGTGTTTGAACCAAGCATTACAGACAAAATAACAAAAACCTCATCAGGACAAAAAGGTGAAAGAAGTTTTCAATATGTAATTATACCAAGAGTAGAAGGTAATTTTAAAATACCATCATTAGCCTTTACCTACTATGATACCAAGCAAGGCGACTATAAAGTATTAGACACAGAAATATACTCCTTAAAAATAGCCAAAGGAGATAATTCCGAAGATTATGTCAATCAACTTGCCGAAAAGGCAAAATACAATAATATGGATATAATTGATATAACATATCGCTATAATTCCAACTCTGTTTTAGCAAAACCCTTTCACAGCTATTGGTTTTACTTATTAGTAATATTAATCATTTCTTTATTGATTACAATGATTAAGTTAACCGAAACACAAGTAGAAAAGAATAAAGACCTTGTTGCAGTAAGATTACGAAAAGCCAATAAAGTAGCAATAAAGAGATTGAAACAATCAAGACTATATTTAGAAAATAAACAATTCTCAGAATTTGAAACAGAAATAGGACAAGCACTTTGGAACTATTTGTCAGATAAATTCAAGATTGCTCGTTATGATTTAAATATAGAAAATATAAAAACACAACTTCAAAAAAGTCAGCTTAGTCAAGACTTATTAAACAAAACGCATTCCCTATTAGAAAAATGTGAATATGTGCGATTTTCACAAAACAAAACAAATGAACTTTACAAAGAATTATTTTTACAAACAGAAGAACTTATTACAGAAATAGAAAATCAAATGTTAAACATAAAAAAACAAAACAAAAAAAACAAAACAACATTTCTATTCACGCTTTTCATAACACTAATCACCTCTTTATCCTTACAAGCACAAACAATATATGATGCCAATCATGCATACGAACAAGAAAACTATGAAAAAGCGCTTTCAATATATAAACAATTAGAAAAGCAAGACGTTTCAGCAGAACTCTACAACAATATAGCCAATACATACTTTCGTTTAAGCGACTATGTTAATAGTACATTGTATTATGAAAAAGCATTAAAACTATCTCCACGCAACGAAATATATCAAACCAATAACAAAATATCCAAAACCCGACTAATGGGAGATGTATATAAAATACCAGATTTCTTTTTGGTAAGATGGTTAAAAAATGTCTATAATCTATTAACTCCAATGACATGGGCATTGCTAACAATTTTCTTTTTGCTTGTTTCAGCTGTTTTATTTTTTATCTATTATTTTACTTCCGACAAAAAAGTTCTTTTCTTCTATTTAACACTATCGTTTTTTATCCTAACAATAGCCTCATTCTCATTTGGACTTGCAAGAGAGAACGCAATACACTCACAAGACAATGCAATAGTTATTAAACTTCCAGAGCAAGAAGGAGAAAAAATAAAACTCTTTAAAGGACAAAAAGTAGAAATAAAAGAAAGAAATTTAGACAAGATAAGAGTCCTAACAGAAGATGGAAAAGAATATTGGATAGAAAAAGATATGGTAGCAATAATATAAAGCTTTTTTATGAGAGAAGATTGCGTTGAACAAAAAGGAATTGTTATAAAAAAACAAGAAGATAAAGTTGTAGTAAAAATAGAACAAAAATCTACTTGTTCCTCATGCCATGCAAGAGGAGCGTGTACGAGTTTAGACAAAAAAGACAAAGAAATAGAAATAAAAACCAAAGATATAGAGAATTATAACATAGGAGATAAAGTAATAATTGCAATAAGTACTAAATTAGGAATGAAAGCCGTTCTCATTGCATTTGTTTTACCACTTGTTTTACTTATTATCGCAATGTTTTTGTCAATAAAAATCTTTTTGCTCTCACAATCTCTTTCAGCTCTTATTTCCCTGATAGTTGTAGCTGCATATTATTTTCTACTTTACAAACAAAACCATAGACTAAGCAAAGAATTTACATTTTCAATCAAAGAAAAAATAACAGAATAAAAAGATATGAATATGAAAAAAATAATCTTTTCATTAATGATAATGTTGCTTTGTGGTAAACTATCTTACACACAAAACACACAAGACTACTTTCCAATAGGATTAACAAGTAGTGAAATAGATATAAATAACGCAAGACTTTCTTGGGCTTCGCATCAAAATGCCGATTTTTGGCAATTGGTCTATCAAGCTGCACTTGCAGAAGAGCCAATAGAATTAATACTGACAGATACTGTTGCTTATCTTAGTGAACTTACACCAAATACACGTTATATGTGGAAGGTGAGAATGATAGACATTGACGGAGACACAAGTCTTTGGAGTAATGAAAATTATTTTTACACATTGAGTGATGACACTATTTGTCCACAAGTATCAGATATGTTTTTAGGAACAATGAGTAATAACTCAGTAAACATTCAATGGCAACCAGCCGAAGGAACAAATACTTGGCAAATAGTTTGTGGAGAAGTAGGAACAAATCCAGATAATTACGACATAATACCTCAAACACAAAATTATGAATACACATTCAATCAAGAATTTGTAGAAACAAATCAATATCAATTTGCATTAAGAACAAATTGTCAAGGCACATTTGGAACGTGGAAATATTTATATGCGAAATTTTTAACTGAAAATTCTGTTTTTCAACTTCCAATACAAATAGATTTTGAAGACACAACAGAAAACAAACTCATAGGAACGCTTAATACAGCAGAAAATCCTTGGAAGATTTCCTCAGCAATCAACTCAGGTAGCTTTGGAAGCAAATCACTTCACGTAAGCAATGGAAATAATTATGCATGCAACAACAATACTAATTCAGTTAGTTATGCCTACATAGACTTTTATATACCAGAATACGCAGAAAGTTTCTATATAGATTTTAGTTATCACACTCCTTCTGAACTTCAAAACGCAGGATTAAAACTTTACCTCATTGCACCAGGAACATCAATAAGCATAAACAACCTTCCGAACGAACAAGATCAAGTAGGCGAAACTGTTTATAGAGGAGGAAATAATCAATGGATAAGAGAACACATTGAATTTCCAATTTTCCACAGAGGAACAACAAAACGACTACTTTTTGTGTGGTACAACACCTCACAAGCACCAACCTCACACGCTGTTGCAATAGACGACATATATTTAACAGCACGTTATTGTGCAGTTCCTCAAAATCTTCAAGCAAACTACATAAGTACATCTTCTGCAACATTATTTTGGGACTTTGCAGAAACACAAAGCGTATTTAACCTACAATATAGAAAATCGCAAGACACAACTTGGAACACAATCAACTCAATAACATCAAACTATTTATTAGAAAACCTACAACATAGCACAGAATATGTTTATAGAGTACAAGCAGACTGTGGAGAAGAACAAAGTTTTTGGTCAGAACCATTAACATTCACAACCCACACTTTAATTCTACCGCCTGCAAATCTAAGAATAAATGAATACTCTTATGACTATGCAAAAATTACATGGGAAAACAACCTTGAAGCAGAGTCTTATTTGATAGAAGCCTTACATACAACAAACAATACAGCAACACTTCATCAAACAAACCTAAATACAATAGAACTATCTCAACTATTACCAAATTCAATCTATCAAATAAACGTAAAAGCCATATCTCAAATGCAAGACACAAGCCTTGCATCGCAAATATACTTACATACACTATGTTATCCACAAACAGAGTATCCTTATTATGTAGAAGATTCAATCACATTCTCAACATTAAGTTCTTTTTGCAACTTTTCAGATTGTTGGCGAGTAGAAGCCGATACATTATTCTCTCCAATATTTGAATTACATACTCTTTCAAATCCATATCTTACCTTTAACTATTCTTCATTGCAAGGTGTGAACTCACAACTCTTTGTCTCAGTAAATGGAGAAGCAATGCAAGAAATGGATTTCTATTTTGTAAATGGAGAAAACACCCTTTCGTTAATGGGATTCTTGGGAACAGATAATGTTCGTTTTGCAATCCGCAGTCAAATGGATACAATCGCAGAAAGAACCTATGCAATAACTGATTTTTCAATTAAAGACACTTGCCTAAGCCCTGAAAGCCTAACCGTAACTCATATTTCACACTCCTCTGCTCAAATAGAATGGCAAACAATAGGCAATATAACCGAGCATAACCTTACATTGATTAACACACAAGAAGCCGACACACTTTCATTCTCTAATGTAAACTCACCATTTGTGATTTCAGACCTACAACCTATGCAAGAATACAAAGTAATCCTTTATTCCTCTTGTGGAAATCAACAAGCACTGAATTTTATTGAAGAATACTTTACAACTTCCTCACAATCCGAAACCTGTTTAACACCAGAAAATTTCGTATGTCAGCACTATCAAGTAAAGGGAGACGAAACCATTATTTGCACATGGGACGAAGTAGAAGGCAATCCTTATATTCAATGGGAAATACAATACAAAGAACGCTTAGCAGTTAATTATACCTCTGCTATGGTTTCTCTATATCCTCGTTTTACTTTGAGAAATCTTGATATGGGACAACAATTCGATTTCAGAGTAAGAGCAATATGTTCGGTAGGCGACACTTCCTCTTGGACAGAAGTAGTTCAAGTAACCGTAGGCGAACAATCGCTATCGCCAGACCAATATAGCGGAAAATCATTAAAGATATATCCTAACCCAAGCGATACAACACTCTTTATAGAAACCAATGCAATAGAATTAAAAGAAGCACAAATGATAGATTCCTATGGAAGAGTAATCAGAGCGTGGGATATACTACCAAGAGAAATAGACGTTTCAACCGTAGAAGCAGGAACCTATGTGCTGAAATTCATAATGGACAATCAGCCTGTAAGCAGAAAGATAACTATTCAGTAAAAACAGAAAATAATTCTTAGGAGTAAAAAAATAAAGCAAAGAAAAAATAAAATAATTCTTTGCTTTATTTTTTTACTCCTTTGTGGTAGAAGCATTACCTTAGGATGGTAATCCAATTACCACAAAGGAGTAATGGCATTACCATAATTGGGTAATTTGATTTTATTGCGATTTATAGAAAAAAATCAAACTCTGCGGTTTTTTTGTGCTTTAAAAAATTTATCTTAACTTTGTCGGCTGAAA